>NZ_JACJOD010000007.1 GCF_014695385.1 Trichocoleus sp. FACHB-46
TAGTGGTTGAACGTTGTCCCACAACAGACGAGGGGTCAACTTCTCACCACGCAAATAACGGTTGATGCGGTCATGACTAATGCCATCAAGATGGTCAGCCAAGTTTGTCACTGGGTAGTTGATCGGGCTACTGATCAGGTATTGGCAGTAGTCGAGTTTAGTGAAGCTCATTGCTCCAGTCTAATATTGCTCCTGCGTAAGTCCTGGCTTTATTTCTTACGATAGAGGCTTCAAGGAAGCTCTAGAGAGATGAAGCCTAAAGTCATGCGTTCTTATTGCGAAGCAACTCTATCCTCAGGCGTAATCCAAACTCTATAAAAATCCTGGAACGCTTAATTCAAAGCCTCTCCAGCCTTTTGTAGAACGTTACACTCTAAGCACATAACGAAAAGTAAAGAGGTTAGAGGTCACAGTATGCAAACAATAAAGCTCGGCCCCACGGGTCCGGTTGTACCTGCTTTAGGCATTGGTACGTGGGCTTGGGGCGATAAGCTGTTTTGGAACTACGGCAGTCATTATGGCTCAACCGAAGTTGAATCTGCTTTTCGAGCCACCTTAGAAGCTGGAGTCAACTTCTTTGATACTGCGGAAGTCTACGGATTTGGTGAGTCGGAAAAGCTGCTGGGGCAGTTTATGAAGCAAGCTCAACAACCCGTACAAATCGCCACCAAATACGGTCCTGCTCCTTGGCGCTTTGGCGGGCAATCTGTCACTGACGCTCTTACGGAAAGCCTGAAGCGATTGCAAGTAGACCAAATTGCCCTCTACCAAGTCCACTGGCCCTTCACCTTCCTTATGAGCCAGTCAACCTTGATGAATGCTTTGGCCGATGAAGTGCAGCGAGGCAGAATTGCTGCTATCGGCGTGAGCAACTACTCGGCGGACCAAATGCGAGAAGCGCACAAAATTCTAGCTGAGCGGGGTGTGCCTTTAGCAGTGAATCAAGTTCGTTACTCCCTGATCACTCGGCAGATTGAAGCCAATGGCATTCTGGACATGGCGCGGCAATTAGGAGTCACGATTTTGGCTTACAGCCCCTTGGCTCAAGGCTTACTCACTGGCAAATACACCGCAGAAAATTACCAGGAACCTACTGGAGCCCGCCAATGGGATTCTCGCTTTAGCCGCGACGGTCTCCAGAAACTTGCGCCTGTGCTCCATCTACTTCAGGATTTGGGCACCAAGTATGGTCGGACACCTGCTCAAGTTGCCCTGAATTGGTTAATTGCTCAAGGTGGAGTCATCCCGATTCCAGGTGCTAAGAACGCCAAACAAGCCCAACAGAATGCGGGGGCTTTAGGCTGGACGCTCAGCGATGAAGATGTGATGCAACTGAATAAAGTGAGTCATTCTTGGCGCAGTTAGCAGCACAGTTAAGTGGAGGCTGGCGATCGCACCTCACCAAACCTAAGGAGGAGAGCGATCGCCCCAATTCATTCAGAGCTTGGTATCAATTAATACTTTGGGTTTATTGAACGACTTGATGAATGTAAGAGAGGTCTACCACACCAAAGTTAGTGCTAAGGGCCACATTTAGGTTTTCCAAAGCTTGAATTAGCCAATGCACCCCTTCACGAGCGCAAGCTTCATAGTGATTGAACAAAATAGAAAAGCGCTTTTCTAGATAGGGCTTCACTTTACGGCAAAGTAACACAATCTTCAGCAACAACCCGGTTGCGGCAGTAGCCCCTAAGTTGGTAATCAGATCGACAAAAACAAAGTGGTTAGGGCGCTGAGCACTTTCTACGACTAAGAAGTTGAGTAGATAAGCGCAAGTTCTAATCAGCAGAAACTCATTCAACCGCTGGTCATGATTATCTGGCAGGGTATTGCGCAGATGCAGGTAAAGCTGATTGTTAAATTGCCGCTTGCCGTACTCTGGATCAACCGCAGCCACAATGTATTCATACAAGTCATCCTTAAACGTCGCATAGGATGGCGTGTACTTTGCGTTGAGCAAAAAGCGTTGGGCTAAATCTCGATAAGAAGCATCTCCATCTACTCGCCCCGCAAACTGCTGCAAAGCCTGGTAGAGTTCGTCATCACTCAACAGCGTCGGATTCTTCACCGCTTGAAGTTGGCGGGCTTCTATCAAGGTCGGGGACAAGCGTACGGTTTGAGACTGCCGCACTCGATAGGTGACGTACTGCGACAGATCCACTTCAAATTGTCGCTGAACCTGAGTTTGAATCTGACGGATTGTTTGCTGATGCTCGTAAGAACTGTCTTCGCTCAGCAAGCAGTGGTCATAAAGATAGGGATAGCGCCGAATCAGCGTTCCGAGAGAGCGGTTATCCTGCTGCTGCGCTTCATTAGTCTGAATAATGACTCGCGCTAAACGTCGCAGGGTGGCACAGTACTCACTTTGGCAAAACAAGACAACCAGTTCCCGCAATCGCCTGACTGATTTGCCGCGAGACACCTCAGTAATCGGGCGGGCAGAAGGAGCCTCAAACAGCGCCACCAATTCTAAAATTGGCTGCTGCAACTGCGATCGCGTCTGCCAACGGTTGATCAAAATGTGACAGCAACGATTTAAGACAAACTTAAATTCTTGCTCGGCAAACTTAGACGCAATGAGCTGATCGAGCGCAACGGTAATTTCGCGTTCTGGATAGCCAATGCCATCAATAAACAGTGACCGAAAGCGGCCAATTAGCTGCTGAGGTGACTCGTGCTCGACGCAGAAGAGCAAGTGATCATAAAGCTTCTGCTCCTCTGGTGTAATCTCTCGATTGTACTGACCCATCCAAGTAGTCACGTTAGTTTGCGCTCCCACACTGGGGAAAGGAGGCTAAGCGAAAATTTTGTAAGGCTTGATTTATTAGCAACAAATAAAAGATTGACGTAAATACTTAGGAGAAAACTCGGTTTACAAGAAAAGCTTGTAAACTTCAATACTGACTCGATCCTAGTACTCTCCCATCGTACTGGGTGAGATCACTGGTCAATGTGACTGAAGTCACCAATCGTTTAAAGATTCGGTGAAGTTTTCAACCCCCTGAAGTCTACAAGTTAACTGCTTTTTTGACTAGCTTCCTGTTTGGCATGTGGAGTACAGGACAGTCAATCAAGCGCTGAAAAGCTTGTAGACACAGGAACAGAAATTTATTCCATTGAGTAATACAACTACAGTTCAGCCCTTTCCGGAAGGATCGGCATAAATTCATCAAAAATTTTTCAGGTTGGCTTAGGGGCACATTATCCGTGGGTAGGAGCAGGCAACGGTATGATCACAGCTAGTTTGTTTCAATCACTGCCGTCTTATGCCTTGTCGTGCCACCTTATCCCAGCTCGTAGAGATTCTGTACGCTATACCCCTTAACCTCTCTAGCGCGGATTTAGCGCAGCAAGCAGTCGGCATTGGCACCGATACTCGTAGTCTCCAACCGGGAGAAGTGTTTGTCGCTTTGCGGGGCGAAAAGTTTGATGGGCATGGATTTGTCGGTGCCGCTCTAGACCAAGGAGCGATCGCGGCGATCGTGGATCAAGCTTATGAAGAAACTCCGCCACGGGAAAATACTGGGGCTTTTCCTCTGCTGCAAGTGACAGACACGTTGCAGGCATACCAAGCGATCGCGCGGTGGTGGCGAGATCAGTGTGGGATTCCGGTGGTGGCGGTGACAGGATCGGTGGGCAAGACCACTACGAAAGAATTAATTAGTGCGGTGTTGGCAACCAGGGGACGAGTGCTGAAAACCCAAGCCAACTACAACAACGAAGTTGGCGTGCCAAAAACTCTACTTGAACTGGAACCAGACCATGACTATGCCGTGATTGAAATGGGCATGCGAGGTCCGGGAGAGATTGCACTGTTGGCTCAAATTGCGCGGCCTGACATTGCGGTGATTACGAATGTGGGGACGGCACATATTGGACGGTTAGGTTCTGAGGAAGCGATCGCGCAGGCCAAGTGTGAGTTGTTGGCGGAAATGGCTCCCACAGGGACCGCAATTCTCAACCACGACAGTCCCCTGTTGTTACCTACTGCGGCAACGGTCTGGTCAGGAAAGACCATCAGTTATGGTTTAGCAGGCGGGGACTTCCAAGGACAGTTATTAGATGCCAGCACTTTAAGTGTAGAGGGGATGCAGTTTCCCTTACCTCTACCGGGACAGCACAATGCTCTCAATTATTTAGCTGCTCTGGCGGTTGCCAAAAGCTTGAATATTAGCTGGCAACCCTTGCAGGCGAGCTTGGCGGTGGAGTTACCTAGTGGTCGCGCCAAGCGCCATGAGCTACCCAATGATGTAGTGCTTTTGGACGAAACTTACAATGCTGGACTGGAGTCGATGATTGCGGCTTTGCAGTTGCTAGCCCAAACGCCGGGTCAACGTCGTATTGCGGTTCTGGGCACGATGAAGGAGTTGGGGGAGCGATCGCCGGAGTTTCACCAACAGGTGGGAGCGATGGCAGCTCAATTACGTTTAGATCATTTGTTGATTTTGGCTGATCCAGAGGAAAGTGCGGCGATGGCGGCTGGAGCGGTGGGGATTGCGACGGAGGAGTTTGATGGGTCTGAGGCGGTGGTGGAGCGCTTAAAGCAATTGGTGCAACCGGGCGATCGCTTGTTGTTTAAGGCATCGAGGGCGGTGGCGTTGGATCGAGTGGTGGATAGTTTTTGTCAGGAATTTAGTGCGGGTAGTTTGTCGCAGTGAGCTTGGGCTTGGTGGTCTGAGTTGGGGTTTTGCAATCCGAGCCTTGAGGGCAAGCGCCCTCAAACTCCCGCTGAGGGACGGTTGCGTCCCCCAGACCCCCTCCAAAGGTAACTTTGGTGTCTCTCGCGAAGAACTTTTGTCCTCTAATTTCTGGCTCCTGACTCCTAACTTTTCATCCCTCATCCTTCTCCTCACCCCTCTCTTCTCACTCCTCACTCTCCTAAATCCCATGACTCTTCCCAATCACCCAATGGCGACGGAAGAAGCGGGATAGGGCGGTTTCTTCTAGGGATAGGTAGATGGGGCGACCGTGGGGGCAGGTGTGGGGACGGTGGGTTTGTTGCCATTGGTCGAGGAGGGTTTGCATTTCTGGCAAGGTGAGGGGGGTGCCGTTGCGGATGGCGCTGCGGCAGGCGGTGGCAACGAGGGCGGATTCTAGATCTCCTCCAAGGCTCAGTTCCCAGAGGGCGGCGGCGCAGTCTTCGCGCTGGGCTAGGAGGTTGGGGGCGGTGCGGACTGCCCAGAGTTGTTCACCAAATGGCTCGACTTCTAGCCCTAGGCGTTGCAGTTGTTCGCGCTGGGGGGCGGAGAGGTTGTTGAGGATGACGGGGGGTTCTAGGGGAACGAGGTGCCAGCGATCGCACAGTTGCTCATACAGGATGCGCTCATGGGCAATGTGCTGCTCTACCAACCACATGCCCGCAGGATGCTCGGCGACGATATAGGTATTGCTGACTTGGGCAACGGCTCTTAGTTCTAGAAGATTGGTGACGGTCGGGTTGGTTGAGTCATCAGTTGTAACAGTGGTTTCGGTTTCTACGGGAATGGTGCGGCTGACTTGATACACACCATCGGCTTCGGCGACTTTCAAGAGTTGTCCCACTCTTTGGGAATGGTAGGACTCGGTGAGTTGGGCTGGACTGAAGTGCAGGGCTTGGGCGATCGCCTGGGTGACGGCTTCTTGCCAATCGCTTAAGTGATGCAGATAGACTTCGGCTTTGGCAGGATGGCGGTTCCAGTCGATGTGGTTGGGGGGAACCTGCAAGTGGGCGAAGCAAACAGGGTAGCGATCGCGGGGGAGGGTGCGACGAAAGGCGGCCAGAATAGTTTGTTCTAGTTCGGGGGCTTTGACGATGCGGCCATTGATGGCGACTCGCACCCAGTCGGGACGACGACGATGGCAACGGTCTGGCAAGCCTAGGACTAGTTGCAGCTTTTCTGGGTTGGAAGTGTCAGGGTTGGGGATTCCTGGGGTAGTGGCGGTTCTGGGGCTAGCGATCGCTAAAGCATGAAGATCACTGAGATGGCTGCTTCGTAGAATCTGGGCTAAAACTGGCTTGGCATCTTCTCCAGACCAAATCGAGAACCAAGAGCGATCGCTTTGCTCAACTTGCCAGGTAACATGCGGGTGGCAAAGGGCGATCTGATGGATAGTAAGCTGAATCGAGCGTAACTGCTGCGCAGGGGAGGGCAGTCCTTCTCGGCGAGCGGGCCAGATGCCAAACAAGTTGCTGGCAGTGACGACGGTGCCAGGGGCGATCGCGACAGGCTCGACTCGCGCTGGCTCTCCTTGGGTATTGTAGCTAACTTGCCAACCCGCTTGATTACTATGGAGCCGACTTAATACTTCCAGTTCTGCCAACTGAGCCAAGCTGTGCAGCGCTTCACCGCGAAATCCTAGGCTTGTAATCTTCCACAAGTCCTCGCTCACTTGAATTTTGCTGGTGCTGTGGGGTGTGGCAGCTTGTTTCAAATCTGCCAAGTCCATGCCAGCGCCATTATCAGCTACTCGGACTCGCCATTGCTCTGGCCAGAGCGCGATCGCAATGCGGGTTGCCCCTGCGTCTAGGGCGTTTTCGACTAATTCCCGCACAACTGCCGCCAGAGAATCAATCACTTCTCCAGCCGCAATTAAATGGACTACCTCTAGCGGTAGGGTCTGAATTCTGGGTGCCATAGATCCAGTTTAGAGGACAGATCTGCTGAATCGGGGCTAGGTTTCGAGTGCGATCGCCTTGCTTTTGAAAGCATTTGGAAGGTGTGCGATCTCTCCAAAGGGAGAACTTTTTGACCTTACTACTCAGGGGGGATCGATTGCCTTTGGGCTTGCGATTACAGTTCAGATGATGTGATTCGATTAATAAGCTCGTTATGGAAAATATGCAAGATAAAGCTAGAAGTGCCGTAGATAATGCTGCCCATGCTGCGGATAACGCAACCCATAAGGTTGCAGATGCAATCGAACATGCTAAAGAAGCTTTGCCCAATGTCACTCCTACCCCTCCTGGCCTGAAGGCTCAATCTTCGGTGCATGACCTCAAGTCTCGTTTGGAGTGGGGTGAGCCTGCGCTGACAATTCTAGATGCTCGCGATCGCGAAAGCTTTAATGCTAGCCACATCACTGGAGCCATGTCCATGCCAATGGATGAGTTGGTGTCTTGGGCGCAGTCCAGCCTAGAACCCAGCCGCGACATTTATGTGTATGGTGGCAACGAGCAAGAAACGGCTCAAGCAGCCCAAACCCTCCGGGGCGCTGGTTTCTTCAATGTGGCTGAGCTAAAGGGTGGCTTGGAAGCGTGGAAAGCAGTAGATGGAGCCACTGACGGTGCTGAGGACTCTCAAAGACCTCCTGGACCCGAAGGATACAACGTGATCTCTGCGCTCGCCAATCACACTCAAAAGCAAGAAATTGATTTTCAATAATTAATCATTGAACCCTTGCTGCGTCTGGTGTCTTGCTTTTAAGCGCTAGATTGATTTCGGGGCCACCTTGAGGTGACGCCCCATTTTTAATCTTTAGCTGATCAGTTACCGCTTTAAACGAGACACCAAATCAAGGTTCAAAAGTCAAGGTTTCTACATAAAATTTTGCAGCTCGCAAAATCAGTTGTTAGATTGCAAGCAAAGCTACTTGGCATTCTCCACATGGACGCGTTCTTTAGCCTTCTCCCTCGGCCCCCAGCGCTACGGTCCAAGTCTCGCGTTTACGACCTTAAGGCTCGCTTAGATTGGGGTGAACCCGCACTGACAATCATTGATGTACGCGATCGCAACCAATTCAACCTCAGCCACATCACTGGTGCGATTTCCATGCCTCTGCCCGAGCTTCCTGCTCGCACCCTAAATTCCCTAGAGTTCGATCGCGATTTGTACATCTACGGCGATATTGACGAAGAAGCCGCCGAAGCTGCTGCTAAACTACGGGCCGCCGGATATCGCCAGGTATCAGAGTTACGAGGTGGCTTGCCCGCCTGGAAAGCCGTGGGCTACCCGATTGAAGCGACGCTGACCGCTTTTCAACGCTAAAAGGGTGCTTTTTATAAGCTTAGTGCTCAAACAAGTCTTTGTATTGCAGCAAGTCCAAAGCCACGAGGGTCGGCAGACAGTTAAAGCACTGCTGGGCTAAATCCCATCGCTCCTCTCGCTGCAACATGGTTATGAGTTTCTGGCGCACGCTCAAAAGATAGCGCACATCATTAGCGGCGTAGCGCAGTTGCTCGTCTGATAAATTGGCTGCGTTGCCCCAGTCCGAGCTTTGAGCACTTTTATCCAGCTCTACTCGCTCCAACTCTTGCACTACATCTTTCAGGCCGTGGCGTGGAGTATACGTGCGGGCTAGTTTGCTGGCAATTTTGGTACAGAAGATGGGTGCGGTCTGAATACTCAGATTGTGCTTCAGCGTGGCGATGTCAAAACGGGCAAAGTGAAACACCTTTGTCACTGTCAGCGCTTCTAACAATTGCTGAAGATGAGGAGCCTCTGCTTGGCCGCGCTCAATCCGCACCACGGCTCCTCGGCCTTGAGGATCGCAGAGTTGTACTAAACAAAGGCGATCGCGGTGGGGTAGTAAACCCATTGTTTCTGTATCAACGGCGATCGCCTCGGCGGGTAAGTATTGCTGTAACGCTACTTCAGGTAAGTCGCGATCGTAAACCTGAAAGTCTTCAAAATCCATCGCTCAACCGCTCATAAACAAAGTGCCCGAAACCGCCACAGCAGCAGGGCACCTCTTATTGTATGGGCTACAAGAGCCTGAGACTATCCGTTATCGCGAACGAATAAAGACCTGAGTGAAGTAATATTCGCCTTTGGCGTTTTTGGCCACACCGATGCCGCTGACGTTGTAGTTGCCTTCGATGTTGGTGCGGTGTCCCGTGCTTTTAATCCAGCCTTGCACTGCCTTAGTCGCAGGATCACTAAAGCCTTGGTTATAAGCAACGTTTTCAGCCGCCCCTCTGTACGCTACTGTTTTGGCGATCGCTGCGACTCGTGGCTGGAATCCATCATGGCTGAATGGCACTTTACCATTGGCCATGTTTTGGCTGTGTTTGCGAGATTGCTCCGCGATCGCTGCGTTCCAAGTTAATGCAGGTAGGCGCTTGGAAGCACGGTACTTATTGATCTGATCAAAAGCAGATTTTTCAATAGCGGTGAGTGAACTAGCTGTTGTTGGCGTTTGAGCGAATAGTTGTGTGTGTGAGTGAGCAGGCTGAGCCGTTGAGCTAAGAGATTTGGTGATGGCAGGGGCAGGATTTTGGTGAGTGAAAACTCCCACCAATCCACCCGTCATCACGACAGCACTGCAAGCAATCCCAGTCAGAAGGGGTCGCATCATGAAACATGGCTCCTATTTGATCTAGAGCAAGTCAGAAATGGTAGATGAGGTGCATGCAACCCTGAGTCAGTCAAGTTTTGAGGAGAGAAAAGATTCTCAAGCTAACACCCGATCTATTCGGACTTGTAACTAGAACAATGGTTCCCTAATGGGCGATCGCTTGCGAGGGCGTAGCCCTTATCGCGCTTCTCAAAGTAATGGCGAAGCATTCGGTTGAGAGTCTTTGGAGTTGCCCAAAGTACTGCTACCGAATGCTTCGCTCCTACGAAAGGCAAAAGGTAGAATCCCTAGGAATTCTGCTCGTCCAGCTTCAGGTATTTGATTACACTCTGCACGTCCTTGTCGCCACGGCCAGAGCAGTTGATCACAATGCGGGGGCTACCTTCGAGTTGGGGGCAAAGGTAATCTAAGTAGGCGATCGCATGAGACGTTTCCAAAGCGGGAATAATTCCTTCCAGCTTAGAAATCAATTGGAAACCTTCTAGCGCTTCTGCGTCCGTGATGCTGTAGTACTCCGCTCGACCGCTGTCTTTGAGGTAGCTGTGCTCAGGGCCAACGCCAGGGTAGTCTAAGCCCGCACTAATCGAGTGTGGCTCAACTACCTGGCCGTCTTGATCTTGCAATAGATAGCTCATCGCCCCATGCAACACACCCACACGACCACGAGTTAACGTCGCTGCGTGCTTCTCCGTATCTACGCCTTCTCCAGCCGCTTCAATGCCGATCATCCGAACACTCGGTTCATTCACAAATTCGTGGAACAAGCCCATCGCATTCGAGCCACCACCCACACAAGCCAGCAGGATATCAGGTAAACCACCCCACTTTTCTTGGCACTGTGCTCTAGTTTCTTGACCAATCACCGCTTGGAAGTCGCGCACAATCATGGGGTAAGGATGCGGGCCTGCAACCGAGCCGAGAATGTAGTGAGTCGTTTCCACATTCGTCACCCAGTCTCGAATCGCCTCCGAAGTCGCATCCTTCAGCGTGCCCGTCCCAGAAGCCACCGGACGCACCTCAGCGCCCATCAATCGCATCCGGAAGACGTTCAGAGCTTGCCGCTCCATATCGTGCACACCCATATAGATGATGCACTCCAGCCCAAAGCGAGCACAGACCGTTGCCGTCGCCACGCCATGCTGTCCCGCGCCCGTTTCCGCAATAATCCGCTGCTTACCCATCCGCTTCGCCAGCAGCGCCTGAGCCAAAGAATTATTGATTTTGTGAGCGCCTGTGTGGTTTAAATCTTCGCGCTTCAGATAAATTTGAGGACTACTCCCGTCCGGGCGAGCATACCGAGTCGTCAGCCGCTCTGCAAAATACAGCGGGCTGGGACGTCCCACATAGTCCCGCATCAGCCCTTGCAACTCTTGCTGAAACTCCGGATCGTTGCAGTACTGATGAAACGCAGTCTCCAACTCACTCAACGCTGGCATCAGCGTTTCTGGCACATACTTACCACCAAACTGACCAAACCGCCCCAGCGCATCAGGCCGCTGAGCCGAGGTAATCACTTCAGCAAGATTATCGATCGCAGATTGATGGGTAGAAGAAAGAGGAGTACGTGTCACAGACCTGACGCAGTGAGGGGACAGGTTCATTATAGGAAATCCCACTAGTTCTGAAACAGCGATCGCGAGAAAAGGAGGGAACAGGGAAGGATGAAAGAGGAGGGCTGAAGGATGAAAAAGGGAGGAGCCCCAAGTCAGGAGTCGGGAGTTGGGAGAGTGAAGCATTACAAAGTGCCGAAAACAAAGTACCAAAACACCCACACTTAGACTCGTCTGGAGGGGGTCTGGGGGACGCAGCCGTTCCTCAGCGGGAGTTTGAGGGCACCTGCCCTCAAGTCTTGGTTCAGCCCAGAACTTAAATCAAGCTGTGGCAAACCAAGCTAAACCCCTAACCCTGCTTAAAATCCATAAATCAGGCTTTTCCGCATCCCACCATTCTCAACCGCCAGATTAAAGCCATGCCGACACCACAGCCAGTCCGCCAGCAAGGGGGAATCTTCGACCCCAACACCTTCACAAGGCCAGAGAATGGGCGATCGCTGTCTTACCCAATTCTGATTGTGGGAGGCTCCACAGCCGCCTATGCTGCCACCCTCGCAGCCCTACGCAGTGGCATTAACGTTTGTCTCGTCCAACCCCAAGCCGTAGTTGGCGGACAATTCACCGCCCAAGCCCTCCCCGCCTCCGATGATGGCGATCTCCTGCGCCAAGCTGCCACCCCCTTTCAAGTCGAAGGCGAGCGGTTTGCCATTTCTAAAACCCAACGCAGCTTCCGCGATCGCCAACGGGAATTACAAAAGCTCAACGGTAGAAAAGTTGCCAATCCGGGCGGAGGTTGGGTCAGCCCCCTAGCTACTACCCCTGTGGTCGCCGCCACCGCGATGAACGAAGCGATCGCCCCTTACCTCGCCCAAGGCAAGCTCATCCTGATTCCTTTTTCTGAACCGATTAAAGTCGTGACCAGCGACAATCCAGGCCAGCGTCGGCGCGTGACGGGAATCGTGTTTCAAGATCGCCAGAACAATCACACCTTTACGATCAACAGCAGAGTCATCCTAGAAGCGACAGAGTTGGGAGACTTGCTAGAACTAGGCAATATTGAGTCTCGCGTCGGTCAGGAAGCCCGGAGTGAAACCGGAGAGCAAGCCTTGCCCGAACGAGCCTTGCCCCAATGTCAGCAGTCTTTTACCTTTGGCGCTGTTGTCGAACGGACGGCTCCGGGACGTGGGGTGGCGATCGGGGCTCCTCCTGGATATAACAGCAGTCCTTGGCTAAATGCCGCAGAGTTTCAAAGCGCCTTTTGGCACAAAAGCCGTGGACAGTGGGAACCCCAACCCCGTGAGTTTTTCAATCCTTTTGGCATCTTTCGCTATCGACGAATTTCCCGGGCAGCCGAAAATGAGAAAACAATTAGCCCTGGGGATGTCACGGTTCTGAACTGGGGCCAACATCAACATGGGGAAAATGGGCCTTGGTGCTGTGGCAATGACTATCGAGTTGGGGTCTTAGTCGGTGTGAGCCGAGACGAACGGCAGCGTCACATTCAACAAGCCCGCGATCGCGCCCGTGCTTACGTTCACTATTTGCAAACCAACGGAGTCCCAGACCTAAAGCCACGCGGCGACCTCACTTGGACTCGGGATGGTATTGCCATAGAGCCTTACATTCGCGAAGCCAGACGTGGCATTGCGGCCACCACGATTCGCCATGAAGATGTCGCCAAGCCCTTTTTCCCTGGCCAGGCAAGAGCAAAAAGCTTTGAGGATAGTGTCGGCATCGGTCAGTACCACTATCTCGATCTGCACGGCAATGACGAGCCAGGGCATGCCAGCTTGCCAGGGGAAAACGTGATTGCGTTGCCTTTTACCTTGCCTCTGGGCGCTTTGATTCCGATTAACACCGATGGCTTGATCCTCTCGGCCAAAAGCATCGGCACTACCCACATTACCAACGCGGCTTATCGGATGCACCCCGTAGAATGGGCGATCGGAGAAGCAGGAGGTTATTTAGCCGCTCTAGCCGTCAATGCAGGAGTAGAAGTTCGCGATATTGCCACCAACGAAACGCTTAAACGCAAGCTGCAAGGCACCCTGACTCGCAATGGCATCCCGCTCTTTTGGTTTGATGATATTGCTCACGATGATCCCGACTTTGAAGCGATTCAGGTTCTAGCTGCTGCTGGAATTATTCGCAGTGAAAACTACACCGATCTGCATTTTCGGCCCTCAGCCAACGTCAATCGAGCTGTGGTTGCCACCGCACTAGTCAAGCTGTTGGGCTTTGAACTGGTTTCGCCTGCCACGCCAACCTTCGTGGATGTGTTGCCTAACTACCGCTGGGCTTACCCGATGATTGAAACATTAGTTGCGAAGCAAATTGCCGCTGGTGTGGGCGATCGCCGTTTTGCCCCAGAACGCCCGATCACTCGCGAGCAACTCTCGTTCTTAGTCAAAAAAGCACTGCCTGCTGCCTACGATCGTGCTTTTGCGAGAACTCCTGCCGACAAACAAGTGCTACAACGGCGAGAACTATCGCGGGTTTTATATGAAGTAATGCAGGTGAAGCTCGGCATTTAGGGGTTGCTTGAGTTATGAAATTGGGCAACAGCCAAAACGATCGCGCTACCGTGGAGATAAAGTTCGCACGTTCAATCCTCCTATGCTGCAACAAATTCTGGCTCGTCCTCTAGGATGGCTCTTGGTTTTAGGAACTTTGACTGGAAGCGCGATCGCCGTTCATCCTGCTCAAGCTCAAACGCCTGATCTCACACCTACTGAATCTCCATCGCAACCGACGCAAGTAGATCCGACTCTAAACGAGGGTTATCCGATTCGCCGTCAGGATGCGCCGCTGCCAATCCCTCAGGTTTACGAAACCCCAATTGAGCAATTTGAGCCACCTTTCTCCGACGTACCGCGTGAGCATTGGGCCTATGAAGCAGTGACCCGGTTGTTTTACATTGGGGGAGTGAAGGGAGAACCTACAACTCCCACGAATTCAACTCAGCAATAAGCAGTTTCTGACTATGGCTTCTTCTAAGCGTAAGCCGACTGATAAGAGCGATCGCGTTGTCTACTCTGAGTTTGGTAACTCTGCCAATCCTGATGCGTTTGCGCGTGGAGTGCCCGATTTACCGCCAAATCAACAAAACTTGAAGGTGCAGGCAACCCGAAAAGGCAAGGGTGGCAAAACGGTGACTGAAATTACTGGGTTCCAAGCCAAGGCAGAAACATTGGCCGATTTGTTGAAAAAGCTGAAAGCCCAGTGCGGCGCGGGTGGCACTGTGAAAGAGAATGCGATTGAGATTCAGGGTGACCACACACAGAAACTCGTAGAAATTTTGACCAAGTTGGGCTACAAAGCTAAGGCGAGTGGTAAGTCAGGGTAACGTGAGGAGCGATCGCTTTGTAACATTACCGACGCGAGCGGCACCGTGACATCACTTTCAGAGTCATGGATTAAGTGGGCTAGATGAGGCCCACTTTTTTTGACGGAATTTGGGGCAACTTAATTGGATTAAGAGAGATAAGCCGCCATCCATTCGTCTTTGCCTGTCACCTTGGCCTTACAGAACTTTTCCATGCATAAAATCTACCGACCCCGCTCGCCGCTGACCTTCTTCACCACCTTTTTGACTGCGATCGCGATGGTGATTGCAGCGGGTTTGATGACCCCCACCACCGCACAAACGAGCCCAACTAAATTTAAGGACGTTCAAGGTCACTGGGCACAGAACTGTATTGAAAATTTGGCTGATCAGAAAATCATTAGTGGCTATCCCGATGGTAGCTTCCGCCCCAGTGCCCCCGTCACGCGTGCTGAATTTGCCGCAATGGTGGTGAAAGCGTTTCCGGGAGCCGTTAATGCTGCCCTACCGACCGCACCCATCCGATTTAGTGATGTAGCGACTAATTATTGGGCGGCTCAATCAATTGATAAAGCATCGGGTGCGGGGTTTATGTCCGGTTATCCCGGTCGAATTTTTAGACCAGCTCAGAATATCCCTCGCGCTCAAGTTCTAGTAGCATTAGCAGGTGGCTTGGGCTACAAAGCGGCTCAACCTGTTGCCACAACCTTAAGTGCTAACTTTAATGATGCTCAAGCGATTCCTGACTATGCCCGTAACGCGATCGCGGCAGCGACTGAAAAACAAATTGTCGTCAACTATCCCAACGTCAAGTCTCTCAATCCCAATCAAATGGCGACTCGCGCCGATGTAGCAGCAGCCATTTGTCGCAGTCGAGCAGGCTCCGATCAACTCGCCCTAGTTCCTACCCAATACATCGCTAGTAACAAACCCCAGTCCCAGCCTCAAAGCACTAACAAAACGAGCGAAATCCGAGGCGTGTGGCTCACCAACGTCGATAGCGAGATCTTGTTTAGTCGCGATCGCCTCAAGAATGACTTGCAAGACCTGGCAAATCTCAAGTTCAACACCGTTTATCCAACGGTTTGGAACTGGGGCCATACACTCTACCCTAGCGAAGTTGCCAAAAAAGTGATTGGTACAGAGGTAGATCCAACTCCAGGCTTGCAAGGGCGAGATATGTTGGCGGAAGCCGTAGCGGAAGGCCATCGTAACAACCTCGCTGTCATTCCTTGGTTTGAATTTGGCTTCATGGCTCCTGCCGAGTCAGACCTAGTGGCACGTCATCCTGACTGGCTTACTACTCGACAAGACGGTTCCACGATTTGGGCCGAAGGCAAGCACAGTCGCGTTTGGCTCAATCCTTTTCAGCCGGAAGTGCAACAGTTCATGATCGATTTGGTCACCGAAATTGTCACCAAATACGACATTGATGGCATTCAGTTTGATGACCACTTTGGGCTACCTGCTCAGTTTGGCTACGACCCCATCACCGTCAAGCTTTATCAGCAAGAACATCAAGGCCAGAAACCACCAAGCGATCCCAAAGATGCCGAGTGGACTCGTTGGCGTGCTGACAAAATTACCGCTGTGTTCGCTCGCACGTTTGAGGCAATTAAGGCTCGTAAACCCAAGACAATCGTTTCCCTCTCTCCCAATCCGCAAAAGTTCTCCTATGAGGAATTTTTGGCCGATTGGGCCACGTGGGAACGCCGTGGCTTGGTAGAAGAACTGTTGTTGCAGATTTATCGCACTGACTTAAACACCTTTATTTCAGAACTCGATCAGCCCGAAGTTCGAGCTGCGAAACAACATATTCCTGTCGCGATCGGCATTTTGGCAGGCTTGAAAGACCGTTTGATGCCAACTCCACAAATTCAAGCCCAAGTGCAAGCGGTACGCGATCGCGACTTCAAAGGTGTGTCTTTCTTCTACTACGAAACCATGTGGAACTTTGACACCAACAACGTCGCCCGCCGCAAAACGGCCTTCCAAAACCTGTTTGCCTCGAATGTGACCCGCCCCAACCTTGTGCAGGAGCAGGCGGTGAAGACGGAAGGATGAGAAGGGATGAGAGATGAAGAAGGAAGGGGCTAGGAGTTAGAAGTCAGTAGCACTAGAGACAGTTCCGATTCTCTATGAGAGGCGAATCGCTTAAGAAGTTAGGGGAACTAAAACCCTTCTGCTCCTGGCTTCTGACTTCTCACTCCTCCCTATCTTCTATTTCCAAAAATCTCCGTAAAAAACTGCTTCATATCTTCCCAAGAGCGGCGATCGGCGGTACGGTTGTAAGCCACCCCTGTAGAGACATCATTGCCTGCTTCGGCATTTGTGAAACTGTGGACGGCACCGCCATAGCTCACCAGTTCCCAATTGACCTTACCTTGGCGCATCTCCTGCTTAAAAGACTGCACCTGCTCATCAGGTACTAGAGGGTCGTCCCCGCCATGCAATACCAAAACTTTAGCTTTAATATTCTTGGCATCGGCTGGGTTGGGGGTGTCTAAATTACCATGAAAACTAACCACCCCTGCAATATCAGCGCCGCTACGAGCTAGTTCCAAAACGGTGCCGCCGCCAAAGCAGTACCCGATCGCCGCAATTCGCTTGGGGTCTACCTGAGTTTGTTGGCGCAAAACATTGAGACCAGCCTGAGCGCGATCGCGTAATAACCCGCGATTGGAGCGATATTTGGTCGCTTCAGCCCCTGCTGCTTTCGGATTGCTGGGCCGAACGCCCTTGCCATAAATATCAGGTGCAAACGCAACATAGCCCATTTTTGCTAGTTGGTTAGTGCGGCGCTTCACATAAGGCCCGATGCCTGTCCACTCATGCACTACCAGCACTCCAGGCCGCTTGCCAGTTACTGCATCGTCATAAGCCAAATATCCTTCTAGAACTGTGTTTCCTTGCTTATACTCCACAACTTTGGTGCGTAGAGCTGCTTGGGCGCTTGCTGACCAAACTAAAGCAACCACGGGAGCCAGAAGTACAGAAGTCCAAACTTTCATAGTCTCAATCCTTGCAATCAACAAAAACCCCTGAAATCATACTGCTGACTTCAGGGGTAAGGACAACAATCAATGCTGTCCGTTGAGTTAATGGGCAGAAATCTACTTCAGCACACCCAGCAGTTCACTCGGCTTCGGAGTTTGTAGTTGAGGTGCGCTCAAGACGCGAGAGAACAAGCGAGAGGGAGGTTGCTCTGCGATTAGAGGTAGGGAGTTTCTGGCTTGAGAGGCGATCGCGACGGTCTTCACATCGTAGGTTTGGGTCGCCAGCTTAGGATACAAACCAATTCCGATAATGGGCACAATCAGGCAAGCCGTGATGAACACTTCTCTAGGCTTTGCATCCCAGAATTTGACCTGAGCCATTTCCGGGCTAGCGGTACCGTAGAACACTTCCCGCAGCATTGAGAGCAAGTAGATGGGAGTCACAATCAAGCCCACTGCCGAAAGCAACACCACTACGACTTTGAAAGGGTCGCTGTAAGCTTCACTGCTAGTAAAGCCGAGGAATACGCTCAATTCACTGACAAAACCGCTCATGCCTGGTAGCGCCAGTGAGGCCATCGAACCCATGGTAAACAAAGCAAACACAATCGGCATTTGCTTCGCCATCCCACCCATCTTGTCCATCATCAGGGTGTGAGTCCGTTCGTAAGCCACCCCAGATAGGAAGAATAGAGCCGCTGCAATTAAACCGTGGGAAATCATTTGCAGCATCGCCCCGCTCAATCCAACCTCTGTAAAGGAGGCAATCCCAATCAGCACGAAGCCCATGTGGGAGATAGAAGAGTAGGCCATGCGGCGTTTTAAGTTGGTCTGAGCAAACGCTGTCAAGCCCGCATAAATGATGTTGACTACACCGAGCAGAGCTAACACAGGCGCAAAGTAAACGTGAGCGTTTGGCAGCATTTCCACGTTCATCCGGATTAGGGCATAGCCGCCCATCTTCAGCATCACACCCGCCAGCAACATGGACACAGGCGCGGGCGCTTCACTGTGAGCATCCGGTAGCCAAGTGTGTAGGGGGAAGATGGGGAGCTTGACCCCGTAGGCAACTAGAAAGGCTGCGTAGACAATCAACTCGAAAGTTAGAGAGTAGTCCTTAAGGGCCAGCTCTCGCATATCGAAGGTGACGTTGTCGCCATAGAAGGCCATTGCAAAAGCAGCAACGAGAATAAACAGCGAGCCAACCGCCGTGTAGAGAATGAATTTGGTTGCTGCATAGAGGCGTTTTTGACCGCCCCAGACCGAAATCAGCAAATAGATGGGTACCAGCTCTAGTTCCCACATGAGGAAAAACATCAGCAGATCTTGAGCTGCGAATACTCCGATCTGGGCGCTGTACATGGCCAGCATCAAGAAGTAGAACAGGCGCGGCTTGTGGGTGATAGGCCAAGCTGCCATGATGCCGAGGGTCGTGACCAAAGCCGTTAGAAGCACCAGAGGCATCGATAAACCATCAACGCCGACTGACCAGTTAAGACCTATCTGGGAAATCCAGGTATAGCTTTCAACGAGTTGTAGCTCGGGGTTTTGTAAATCGTAGTGCTGCCAGAAGGTGAAGAGAGTTAGGACTAGATCTACTAAACCCACCCCTAGGGCGTACCAGCGGACAACTTTGTTGTCTTTACCAGGCAAGAAGGGGATGGGCAGGGATGCCACAAGAGGCAGCAAAATGATGGTGGTGAGCCAAGGAAAATGGGTACTCATGTCAAGACCTAATAATTCGGTCGTTTCGTTACGAAGGGCATTCAGGGTGCTGAATCAATCCGTCTCGATTGGATTAGGAGGTCTACCGATTGAAGGGAGGTCAGACCAGATGGTGCTAGGCGCTCTCGAAATCGATGATTGAATAATTGGGATAGCAGCTTAACCAGTAGCCCAAGCTAGAGGGAATTTGCTTCTCCCGCCGCTCCTGTATAAGGTTTCCTTGACAGACTGAGTCAACACGATCAGGACAAATAAGAATATATACTCAACTGAGGATATATACCTAAATACATACTATTGCATTTTGTTAATAAATGTAAACTGCACTGTTTAAATTTATGGTGAAGATTGCTCTCGGTAGTTGAGCGCCTTGTGATGTTGTCATGTTGTCAAGGGCTTAGAGAAGTTTTCCCAAATTTATAGTTCTTGTTACAGCTTCATCTTTCTTTTTGAATTTACGTAAATCAGGAGATTGAGCTTTCGCTGACCCGGTTTAACGCTGGGATTATTTTGAAATCTTTCATTCCAGGTTTTTGGGGGTGGAAAGACCGCTGAAGCACGGTTTAGGAATCGCTCAGCCTTTATAACCACTCGTAACCAAGAATCGCTCAGCCTTTATAACCACTCGTAACCAAGAATTGAGCAGGCTCACCTTTTGCAACCTAAAGTTGAGCCTAAGAGTAACTACTCTCAGACTCTGGCCGTGAGATCGGGTCTTCCCCAGCCTTGTTTACTTTCAAGAACTTGTAGCTTCGAAAAGTTGATTTTAGTCCTTAAAACTGCGTAAGGCGGATTCGGCTTTTTCCTCGCCTGCTTTGTCGCCTTGACGCTTGAATAAGTCGCGGGCTTTTTTGAAGGTGTCTTCGGCTTCGTCTAGGCGATCGCGGCCTCTAAGAGCCACAGCTAGGTTGTAAACGGTTCTGGCATCATCGGGGCTAGCTTCCAAGGCTTCGCGATAAGCTACGATCGCCCGCAGGAAATTTTGATCCTCCAAATACAGATCACCAATCGCAGCATGGGCCTCCGTCAAACTAGGCTTGATCGCAACCGCGCGTTGATAAGCTTGCAAAGATCCAGGGCGATCGCCTTGGTCTTGCAAAATTTTGCCAATCTGTAAGTGAATATCAGCATTGCGGGGTTCCATTTGGGCGGCTCGTTCGAGAGCGGTAATGCCACCACGGGTATCGCCCTGGTTCAGGAAAGCGACGCCCAAGTTAATTTGGGTGCTGGCGCGATTGGGGGCTAGTTGAGCCGCCTTCTGTAAAGTCGCGATCGCTTCCCGATAACGCTTTTGCTGGAGTAATAGTGATCCAAGCGCTTCATAGGGTTTGGCGCTTTTGGGGTTGATGGTAATGACTTTTTGATAAGCGTCGATCGCCCCGTCGTTATTACCTTGGCGAGCTAAGACAATCCCCAATCCTAGGTAGGCTTCTATATTTTTGCCATCCAACTGAGTCGCTCGTTGATAGGCGGCAGCAGCTCCCGGATTATCTCCAGAGTTGGCCAGACTATAGCCAAGGGCGTACTGAAAATCGGCATTTTTCTGATCCAACGCTACGGCTTGACGGTAGGCAGCAGCAGCAGCGGGGAAATTGCCTTGTCGAGCTTGCAGGTAACCAATTCCAGAGAAAATCTTGGCATTCTTACCATCCAAATTGGCAGCTCGCTCATAGAGTGCTAAGGCACCAGGGAAGTTGCCAGAATCAACCAACTTCCGTCCTTCCTTTAGCAGTCGGCTTAGTTCTTCGCTATTGGACCCGCTGGCTTGAGCAATTAAGCCGCTCGCGATCGCTGATTGATGGCGGTTGGTTGCTGGGGTCTGTTTTGCCTCAGAGGCTTGAGTTACGGGTGCAGCTAGACCTAAGCCTACTAAGCACAGCGCACTAAGGGCCAAAAGAGATTGTCTATACACAGCCAATTTTCCTAGACGACGTTTGCAATGATTAACGGCTACAGTGACCCTGAGAAAGGATCAGGAAGGAGACTGCTGCCACCAACAACAAGTTCCATTTGCAGTGAAGTTCGATCGCTGCCGTTCGTTGAAACCAAGCTGATAACATCTGGGCTCTAAACTCTGGGCTCTAAACTTGAGATACGTTGAGAGCCCTATCAATTGAGAAGCCCAGTTGAGAAACGGCCCAGTTGGGCAGCTCCCAACCCCTGGCTGAGGCTGTCAGGTGTAGCTTTACTAGATTGAGGTGAGGCAGTTAACTGTTTAAGTATTGTTGCGTGAGGACAACCGATGATTTTATCAACAACTGATGTCATTCAAGGAGCCACTGTCGAAGCTTATTTAGGCATCGTGACGGCTGAGGTAGTCTACGGCAGTAATGCGTTGCGAGATTTTTTTGCGGGAATTCGAGACATTATTGGCGGGCGGACAGCCAGCTACGAGCGCGTTTTTGAGCAAGGGCAACGAGATGCACTCGCAGAGCTAGAGAAGCGAGCAGAGCGTTTAGGAGCGAATGCGGTCATTGGCATTGAGATCGATACTGGAACGATCAGCCTGGATCAGTCTGGAGTGTTATTGCTCATTACTGCGACTGGAACTGCAATTCGACTGCGCTAAGACTAAAGCCAACCTACTTCTAAAGGGTTATATGCCACTCAGTAAACCATGCTTTTTATGGCAAAGCCGCCCATTTTCTATGCCCAAAGGAGTAGGTATTTTACAAGTAGCTGAGTTGCCGAGCCTTTACTAACTTAATCAAGTAGAAGCGTAGGTTTTAATATCTGTGAAGAGCGACTCAGACATAATAGTTATTCATGTAAGCAGGAATACCTTCTAGACTGAATTGGTTAAGAGTGTTACAAAGTTCCAGACTTTAACAAGTCAAGCAATATTATGTAAATTCAGTCAATGTATTTTTAACGGCGATCGCCTGAAACCCTTTCATGAGAGGAGCAGATTCAAGTTGGCTTAGTTTTCATGATAAGAACTGAGTTAGAACTTCTCAAGTGTTTGGGATGAGCAACTTGACAAAAACTTAACTAATTCATGCCTCTTAGTTTAGAAAAAAACAAATTTTAATTTCTGTGTCTGAGAGTATGAAAGAAGCTAAATCTTATTCCCGCCGGTAGATGTAGTCACTGTAGAGTCAGCTTAAAGTAGAGCTCAAATGTAGAAATTGCTAAAGCAAATTCTTTAAGAACCTATACAGTGGGAGGGGGTAGATTAGGCTATGGCATATACAAATCGGCCAGCAGATAATGTAGTTGAAAGAACAGCTTACGGTCCAGTTACTGAATATCATGATCGGGTCCGTTGGGGTCCCATTTTGGCAGGTTTGCTCACAGCTTTGGCAACCCAATTAGTATTAAGCGCTTTGGGTGCTGCGATCGGACTATCTAGCATTGCGGGGTCCGGTGCTCCCCGATCCGATGCTGGAGATGTTGGTACTGCTGTTGGCATCTGGAGCATTATTAGTTTATTTATTTCTCTGTTTATTGGTGGTTGGATTACGAGCCGTACTTGTGGTCCGATGAACCGCAGTACTGCCCTGCTAAATGGCGCTATCCTATGGGCAACTACCTTGGCTATTAGTTCTTGGTTGTTGGCAAGTGGTGTATCTGGTACTTTTGGTTTGTTAGTGAATAGTGCTGCCGATGCTGCCTCTGCTGCAGCCCAACCAGGTGGTATCGATATTCCCAGCCCAGGTGCTATCCCTAGCCCTCCTAATATCTCAGCTCAAGGCACCCGTGATTTGGCTGGCAATGCCGCGAAAGCAGGTTGGTCCTTCACCTTTGGTTCTCTACTCGGCTTAGTAGCTTCTATGGTTGGCGCTTCTGTGGGAGCCCGCAGCCCCCGCACCAATGGCAATCATCAGCACAGCTAAAGATAGCTAAAGATTGAGAGCTAGAAATAGCAGAAATTCTCTTACATCCTGACGCAAAGTTAAATCCATACCCTGTAGCACGTTCTCAAGCTTGAGGAGGTGCTATTTTTTTGCGATCGCCTCTCCCCTAACAATGGGAAAATGACATACGGTAGAATCGTCAAGCCTTAGTATTGAGTTTTAGAATGTCTCCCTGGTGGAAGTTGCCCATTGTGTCTATGACTAGTGCTAGTAAATATTTGACGACTGGTGAACTGTCCTCACAGGTAGGAGCACCCAAGCAGCGTCGGTCATGGCGACAACAGACTTTCGCTGTGCTGCTGGTGTTAATGGTCGCGATCGCTGGTTTCTGGTCGGTCGGAGCTTCTCCTGCACTCGCAGGCATAGACGACGATCGCTTTGATGGCAATATTTTTGCGCTCTACGCGGGTAATGGCGCGTTGGTCCCGCCTAGAACCACCTTGGCAGATTCAATCCAACGTCATAAACCTGCGCTGCTGGTGTTTTTTGTCGATGACAGCAAGGATTGCAAGCAGTTTTCCCCGGTTGTCTCTCAGCTCCAAGGCTTTTATGGCAAGGTTGTAGACTTCATTCCCATCAACGTGGATGCCATTCCAATCAAATCTAGCTACAGCCCAACTGAACCCGGTTACTACTATGCTGGCGTCGTGCCCCAAACTGTAGTGATCAACCAAGAGGGTAAAGTGGCGTTGAATGCCAAGGGTAAAGTCCCCTTTGAAGCGGTGGATGATACCTTCCGAGAGGTATTTAACCTCTTGCCCCGTTCTGAATCTGTACCTCTAAGACGGCGCATGTTTAATGAGTTCAGCTCTGAGCTAACTGAACAAGCGGCTCCGAAGTCTAAGTAAGCAACGGATCACAAGTTCTTAATATCTCGATAACAGTGAGGGTAGGGGTACAGACTATTGTGCCCCTACTTTTTTGGGTGGATGTACTAAGAGTTAAATGAGACTAAACCTGGCACAAGACGAGACCAAACCACTGCTTAGCATCCGTCCAAGCTTGAATGGGGTTTAAGCCTTTAGCTTGGAGGTCTTGCTGCATGGATGCCAGATTGAACTTGCGCGAGATTTCGGTGTGAATTGTTTCGCCCGCAGCAAACTCAAGCGCCAAGTTGAGCGATCGCAGATGAACCGTTTGCGATCGTAAGCTCTTTAAGTAAATCTCAATCTGATGCAGCGACTCATTGTAGAAAGCGACATGCTGGAATTGAGACACGTCAAAGTCGCCTTGGAAACGCCAATTCAAATGGTGCAGCATGTTGAGATTAAATTCTGCTGTCACCCCTCGGCTGTCATCATAGGCAGCTTCCAGAATATCGGGTGATTTTTGCAAGTCAAACCCCAGCAGGAAATATTCACCCGGTTTCAAGGCTGCTTTTACCTGAGCAAAGAAAACCTCACATGCAACAGGAGTGAGATTCCCCAGAGAACTGCCGAGGAAACAAATCATCCGGGTAGGGAGTTGCGCTGGCTCTAGTTTGGCAAGGGCTAACTCATAGGTGCTAACTAAGCCATGGACTTGCAAGGTTGGGTAATCCACGAGCAAATCCCGCGCACTACTTTCCAGGATGCCAGCACTGACATCAATCGGCATGTAGTGCAGAGGCTGCTCTAGGGAAGCATAAGCATCTAGCAAAATCCGAGTTTTGACAGCACTACCACTGCCAAGTTCGACCAGCTCACAAGGACCCGTAATTTGGGCGATCGCGGCTGCATACTGTTGCAGAATGGCTGTCTCGGTCCGAGTTAAGTAGTACTCTGGCAACCCACAGATTTGCTCAAATAGCTGAGAGCCGCGATCGTCGTAGAAATAATGCGGGGGCAATGACTTGGGCGCTTGGCCTAAACCATCAACCACATCCTTACCCGCTGTAAGCTCCGTGGCTAAAGGATTACTAGGGCTAATCAGATGTTCAATCTGCAAGCGCTTTTCCAGGGGCTGAACAACGCCTTGGTCCGGGGGGTGAGACACAAGATTGCTGCCCACTGCTTTAAAAATCGACATCCTACCTCCGTAAGTGTGATGGAAGCGAGATTGTTACTACTCGCAGCAAGTTAGCGCATCCATGTAAAACCGTTAGATTGACGCTGCGAAGCTTCTTAAATAGAGAACCACACAGCGAATCTTAGCCAAATCGAACTCAGGTGAGATTTTTTGGCTAATCGCTTGTATTTTCTCATTAAGGTTGCTGAGCAAAACTCAAGAAATCCTTAGCATCTGGCTAAGCGGCAGGAGGCTCCGCATCCCGCACACAGCGAAAGCCAGCCAAAATTTGCCGAGTTCCAGGCTCATACCAGTTACGAAAAGCACAGCGCAACCCCCAAGGTCGTGTCACCCAACTGCCACCCCGCAACACGCGATGCTGCCCATCAAAATACACTTGTGAGTAGCCACGATAGGGATAGAACTCAAACCCGTCGTAGCCATCAAACCAGGAAGCTGTCCACTCCCAAACGTTGCCTAGCATGTCGTAGCAACCGTAGAAGCTTTGCCCCTTTGGATAAGCATCAACCAGTGTCGTTTGCCCCTCCAAATGGTCGTGGTTGCAGCGTCCAATCCCAGATTCAGCGCTAGGAAAGACTTCGCCCCAAGGGTAGGTTTGGCGTTGCTGTTTCTGTGGATGCCAACTTGCAGCTTTTTCCCACTCGGCTTCTGTAGGTAGGCGCTTCTGCACAAAGCGAGCATAGGCTTCGGCTTCATAGCAACTAACGCCACAGACAGGATGAGCTGCCCAGGCTGGATCATTTGGCCAATAGAGCGGTTGAGTAATACCATTTGCTTGTCGCCATTGCCAACCCGATTCTGACCACCAATGGGGGTTTTGGTAGCCCCCAGCCGCGATAAATTTGCGGTACTGGCCATTGGTAACAGGGTAGCGATCGATCCAGTAGGTAGCGAGATCAACCGAATGTACCGGGCGCTCGTTGTCGATCGCGTCTAGAGAATCATTGCCTTGCTGAAATGCCCCGGCGGGAATGCAGACCATTTCCTCAAAATCGCTAGAGTCGGAGTGCTGCTGGGGTTGGTCTAGCCTACTTGAAGGCTTTAACTCAGCCGTCCACCGCTGCAATTGCAGCAAAAAACTAATGGTTTCGCAATGCTGACTTTCGTGCTGCAATAGCCAGTGCCAGAGGCGTTCTTGCGAGTCAAGTGGTGCAACTTTCAGATATTGCAGCACCTGGGTTGTCACGGTATCGAGATACGTGTAAGTATCAGCCAGGTTAGGCAAGTTGCAGCGCTCTGCTTTAGGCAAGCCATCGGCGGCAAACAAGCGGCGGTATTGGGGCAGCAGAGGAGCTTGACCCGCACAGTGTTCAAGAATCCATAGCCCCTCGGTAAAAGCAATATGGCCTAAGTGCCAACCGATGGGACTAAATTCAGGATGAATTTGTTGGCAAAATGTGGTGGAGTCAACTGCTTGAAACAGGGCCAGAGTACCTGCGCGGCAGTCTTGCAACGCTTGCTGAATCTGCTGCCGACGCAACTCTAGATCGCGGAGCTGTGGGTCAGATGGGGCGAATCTGGATGTCGAGGTCATCTTCTACAGTCAGAATGCTACTTTCTGGGCAGGTGGTCCAATCTCCAGCGAACAAAGGCTCAGAAGCCACAATTACGGCATCCGGAAGCGTAGGGTCGTCGCGGAGCCAGTGGAGAGAGGGGTTGGGGCTGTGACTGGCAAAGCGAGAAGCAATCAACCGTTTGCCGTTGCTAATCAAGATATTGGCCGAAAACTCTAACTGTTGGCTCTCTGCTAGCTCAGAGAGAGTGGTCAGAGTTTGGTGCAGCGCCTCTTCCAGAGGTTTTTCTGGAGCTTGGTACCAGTAGTGTAGCAACAGCGCAAAGATGTGCTCGGAGTCGGTTGTACCTTGAATCACCTGATGAGAAGTATCATCGAGGCGATCGCAAATGGCTTTACGCAATGTCTGCCGGAAGTTTTTGATGAAGCCATTATGCATGAACAAGATGCGATCTTGCTGAAAAGGCTGACAATTGCTCACATCAACGCCTAACCCTGGAGTCGCGCTACGAACGTTAGCTAAGACGCAACCTGATTCGATGTAGCGGCTAAGGCTAGAGAGGTTGGGATCGTTCCAGATAGGCAGGATGTTTTTGTAAGTGAAGGGAGGTGTCTCTTGCTGCGAGTGGTACCAACCAACGCCAAACCCATCGGCATTTAGTAGGCCCGCTGTCATTTCACGGGGTTGGTAGCTTTGGACAATGAGTGAGTGCTCAGGCTTGTCGAGCAGGCGATCAAGCGAAATGGATGGCCCTAAGTAGCCCATTAAACGGCACATCTAAAAGATTGACTCCTGCGAAAGTAAAAGATTGTAAAGTGTCACAGTCTTTATTGAGTCTAATGAGGATTCCTGAAAACAGCCGTAGCGGGTTTCTCGTTAGCTAGGGAAATAGGGCCAGAGCGATTTCAGCAGTCTTTTTAGTCAACTGCTCTGCGGAGAAGGGCTGAAGTTGAGTGTTTCTACCAATACGCCCCACGTTCAACGCCCCCTATCCAAGGAAATTCTTGCTATGAAAAGCCCGATGGCTCTCGGTGTCACTCTTTTAGTCCTGGCTTTGCCAACTGCCATTAGTTCCAATGCGATCGCTAACAAGTCAACGCCTACCCAACCCCAGCAGACTCAAGCAGCGATCGTTTGGGAGCGTTCTGGAGGCATTGCAGGTATCTGTCAGCGTCTAACTTTGCGCTCCAGTGCTGCCTATGTTTTGGAAGACTGCCGCAAGCAAACGGTTGTGAGCCGAGGTAACTTGCCGGAGAGCGATCGCGTGCAGCTCAAAAAATTGTTGTTAAAGCAATATGGTCAGTTTCAGTGGCAAAGCTCGAATCAAGGTGCGGATATGTTTAGCGATCGCTACACCTTAAATGGCCGAGGTTCGCAAAAACCTACTTTGTCAGAACAAGCAGCTTTGAACAAATATTTGACGCAATTAGCGGGTCAGTTGGCCTCGCAAGCACAAAGCTAGACCTTAGTTAGGTCTGTAAATATTGTCTGGAAATATTACTGACGAAGTAGCATCCGCTAAGTTGCCTAATTACACCTGTGGGGAATCCTAGGCCTAAGGACTTTCTGGTGAGACTAGGGTGCATATGGCAAATCCGGAACACCTTGCTTTGCTGGAGCGAGGAGTAACTGGTTGGAATCAGTGGTGGACGACCCAAGCTACAAGTAGTCCACGTTTAGCGGGTGCCTCTATAGACACGATCAACCTCAGAAATGCCAACCTAAGTCAGGCAAATTTGAGTGGCATCAACTTAGAAGCAGCCGACCTTTGCTTAGCCAACTTTGAGACGGCAAATCTCCATCGAGCCAAGCTGATGGGAGCTAGCCTTTACACAGCCAACCTGTACCAAGCGAAGCTGAGAGAAGCTAACTTAAGCAAGGCTGACTTACGAGAGGTAAACCTCCGACACGCTGACCTCTGTATGGCAAACTTGACCGAAGCAAATCTCAGTCAAGCAGATTTGGAAGGTGCAACCCTCTACACAACCACGCTCTGTAAAGCCAATTTGCGGGAAGCCAATCTTTACAAGGCAGACTTACGGGAAGCAGACTTAAGTGTGGCAAAGCTGCGGGAAGCCAATCTTAGTCGCGCTAATCTGGGCATGGCCAACCTTTGCATGGCTGACTTTATCGGCGCTACTCTTCACGAAGCTAACCTGACAATGGCCAATCTGAGTATGGCTAACTTCTGCATGGCCAACTTGATGGGCACCACTCTTTACAAAGCGATGCTGATTGGGGCCAACTGTATTGGCACTAACCTCTACAAAGCCAACTTGAGCCGCGCTAATCTGAGCAAGGCCGATTTGCGTGAGGCTACTTTAAGCCAAGCTAACTTGAGCCAAGCTGATCTGAGCAACGCTAACTTGTGTATGACTAATCTACGCGGTGCCAACCTTCAAGGAGCTTGTCTAGCAGGTGCGAATCTCAACTGTGCCACCCTGGAAGGAACCAATTTAGCAGGCGCAAATCTCAATCAAGCCACGCTAGAAGGGGCTTGCCTCCGAGGAGCGATCATGCCTGACGGATTTAGCCTCACTTCAGTTTAGCGATCGCCCCATTTGATCAACCCTTGCATACCACCGGGTTTTGGGTGCTTAGGGTGGCGCTCTAGGATTGGCCCGTTACCGTCGGTTGTTGGCTCAGACCTTTAGCCTCGGTTGCGGCAGAACTGCTCAGAGGTGGTCGAAAAGCAAGGTAAAGCGCTGGCCCTAACAAGGGTAGAGAGGCAGCCCAGAAAATGCGAGCATCTTGCAATCCTCGCCGGGCCATGTCATCCCTCAACACTGTCGGAAAGAGCAGACACAGCAAGCAAAAATCCAAACTCATGACGTGGATAAAGCGGTTCGTTTGCCATTGCGCTACGAAATCACTCCAATCACCTGCGATCGCCCCATAGCCGACTAAAGCGATCGTGCCTAACGCCAGAACTACCCCTGTCCAACGGGAGTCGAGCAGCTTCAACAAAGATGTTTTAGGCCCACTGAAGTCCGAGTTAGGGTGGCGGAGCGCTAAGTAAGGCAACAAGGCAAACGCTCCCAGGCCAAAGGAGCCCGCTACAAAAGGCCAAGCAGGAATTTTTTGGGTTCTGCCATCTATCAACAACAAGGCACTGTAGATCATCGGCCAAATGCCCATGATGTTAAACAAAGCAATAATCAGGGGATTAATCCCCTCCCAATCGCCTGTAGATAGCTTTTGAATCAGAGTGAGAGTATCTGGTTGGTTAGGGGGAGCTAGCAGAAAGGCATACGCGATCGCCCCAACCCAAAGCAGCCAAAGTCCAAGTTTTCTACCCATGCTCGCCTAAAAATCTAATAACGTTAAACCCTTTGGTTCAGGTCATTCCAGCCTGAAGCATCTTTAATAATTACGCATTATTAAGTTAATCAATTTTAAGGGTAGCCCTGAGATGCTGCCTCTATTCCTAGTATGGAAAAGCAAGATAAAAGGATAGTGTTTCTAAAGTTTTCAAAGCCGTTAAACAACGTAACAGCTCGTGCGTCAAGAACCGAAAAGCGCTTGGGCAAGTTAAGAACACAAGCCCAAGCTTCAATTTGGGTCAGCCCCATAGATCGACGTTGCCCACCCCTAAGCTAGCCGCAACTAAAGGCATCAAGACATGGACGTTAGTTACTTGCTCAAATGCTACGAAATGGGAAGCCGAGACTTCGCTGGCGTTGACCTCAGAGGAGCTGACCTAAGTGGAGCAACCTTGATTGACATCAACCTAGAAGGTGCCAATCTAACCGGGGCCAACTTAAGTCGCGCCTTTTTAACCAAAGCAAATCTCAATGGTGTCTTTCTTAATTGGGCCAATTTAAGCTTTGCCAAACTGAGTGAAAGTTGTTTAGTCGATTCCGACTTAACAAAGGCGAATTTGAACGGAGCTTTCCTCGTCAAAGCCGATTTAGCAAAAGCCAAACTCAGCGCGGCTAATCTGAGCAATGCCAATCTGCGGAACGCCAACTTACAACGAGCTAATCTCTGCGGCACCACCCTACAAAGTGTGAATCTACGGAATGCTCACCTTAAAGGAGCCAACCTCAATTGGGCCAATCTCAAAGGAGCGAGATTGAGTGGGGCTATGCTGCAAGGGGCTTTCCTCAACGGGGTGAACTTGGCAGGAGCTTTCCTCAACGGCGTTGATCTCAGGGGCGTAGACCTCAGTGGGGTGAACCTGAGTGAGGCCAAGTTGAGTGGAGCTGATTTGCAGGAGGCCAATTTGTCCACCGCAAATTTTACTGAAGCCAAGCTTCGGGGCGTTAATTTAATCGGAGCCGACTTGAGTGGAGCGAATCTCAACCGAGCCTACCTCGGTCGGGCCGAATTAGATTGGAGCAATCTGAGCCGAGCAGATCTAAGCCAAGCTGATTTGAGCGATGCCAGCGTTCTAGGCGTCAAGATTGAAGGGGCAGAATTTAGTGGTGTCACCCTGCCCGAAATGACGCGCCGTTACCTCTGCTTGGTGGCAAGTGGGCATACCGCTTGGAGTCAAAAACAAACTCAAGAAACTTTGAACTGTGAGGAAAGTTAGAAACGAGTTTCATACTCCAGCACAGCTCGGCTGTCTCCCGAAAGGTCTGTCGAACCGCGTAACAGAAATTCCTCATTCAGGCGATAGCGCAAACCAAACTGAGTTGGCTGATCTGCTGTTAGCACCCGCAGCACAGAGGCAGAAACGTTTTGCGTGATGTCAACACTCGCCTCCGCTGCCAAGCCCAGGGTTGAGGAACGCGATTCTTCAGAAGTAACAATTGTGGGGAATAGACGAAATTCGCTCAGGCCTAAAGCATTACCGATCGCCCCTTGAATGTTGGTCAGTAAGGCTGAACCTGCCAAGTTAGCTAGCCCCAGAGTGCTATCGCCGCGTCCGAGTGTATTGATGAAGCCACCCCCCAATAGCCCAACGATTTCATTGCGGCTCCGGGAGGGACTACTCTTCAGTTCTAAGTTGTCGAACAGTTGACTTGCAGGCCCCGTCGCTGTAGCTTCGATGCGCACTGTTTGCAGGGCCCCCAAACTCGTAGCTGGCACATCTTCTACTTCCGAGGGAGACAAGGTAGAAACTGTGCGGCTGCGGGTGACTTCGGGCACAGAGGTAATCAACTGGATATCTAAAATTGGGTCTAAGCCCCGTTCGGGAGTAAATACTGCCGTTTGAGGATAACCCCGCGCCAAGGTGAAGCGAGTGGTGAATAGATTGACTTGGCCTGTACGGAGGCGAATGGTGCCATTAGGCCGCAGGTTGTCTAAGGTGCCATTGAGGGTAATATCGCCGACAGCAAGGAAGTTTAAAATCGGTTGACGGACAATTTGCAGGCCATCCCCTAGCGTGAGTCGCAAATCGTTGAATCGAGGCGTAGTAGCCGTAGCACCGGATTGGCTATCGCTGGTGCTGGCATTCGTCGCCGTTGCAGGAGCGCTACTAGTGTCAGGCAGTTGAACTTGGCCATTCGCAAGTTTGATTTCACCGCCAATTCTTGGTTCTAGAGCGGTGCCAGTCACCATTACTTGTCCTTCTACGCCGCCCCGGTATAGCCCTTTGAGGTTGAGCGAAATTTTGTCGAGGTTAACCGTCAGGGGAGTGGCAGCATCTGGGTTGCCTGGGCGGAAGCTGGTAAAGATCGGCAGAATGCCTTGAGCGTTGACTTGTCCCTGGCTAAATTGGCCTTGGATACCTTCTACGAGGATGCGATCGCGATCAAAGCGAATGGTGCCATTGACATTGGTCAAGCGTTCGGGCAGGGCTTGAGCCTCAAAAGTGGCATCTTGGAAAGTAGCGATACCATTGGCGATCGGCTGCTCTAAAGTCCCTCGGACTTGAAGGTTGACTTGGCCTTGACCATCCACCCAAGCGGCCTGAGGCGTGAGCACATTTAAGAGCGCCAAACCCTCATTTTTAACATCCACATCTAAACTAATTTCGTTGCTGGTGGGGGGCGCACTGAAAGGAAGTGCCGCCGGAAAACTGCCAGCCACGGTTAACGGTTCTGGGCCATTGACAATTACAGTACTGCCAAAGTTCAGGCGAGCATTGTTGTAGTTAAAACTGCCTCTAGCGGTTTGCACTGCCGTATCGTTCAGCGTGCCATCGACTAAGCTGAGTTCTCCCACGGCTTGCGGATTGACCAAGCTGCCGGCCAATGTGGCTGTAGCATTCAACTTACCGCTGATATCAACGGGTAAAGTGACAAAGCGATCGAGCGTTTCTAAGGATAAGTTCTCGATTTGCAATTGGCCTGACTGAGTTTTGCCGCCGATTTGCCCGGAGAACGCAACTAAGGTATCGGCGGATTGGAAGCGCAATGGTAACAAAGTCAGAACGCCGTTCTCAAAGCTGCCGTTCAGCACGACTTGGTCAGCGGTGTACTCGTCCCACTGCCAGTCTTGCCCTTGAATATCAAAATTGAGCGATATTCCAGTTTCTGGCGAGCCCGCGAAACGAATGCCACCCGTGAAGTTGCCTTCAAGATCTGCTAAATCAGGCAGAGGAGATGCAGCCTCACGGCGAGCTACTTGCTGACTCAATAATGTCTCGATTTCGGAGAAACGGCGGAGTTGGGTTTGTAGAGGTGTTTCCGGTACGCCCACGGCCACGGTTTGCACATCGGCTGCCCTAGCATAGGTTGGTGCTCCTAAACCACGGGTGATGTCTTGCAGCTCAAACCATTGCAGCGTCGCCAATATATCTTGCAGCGACCCCTGCGCAACATCTACCTGCCCCTTAAATTGCGGCCCTGCTGCCGTTTGCAGGAAGTTACCTGCTAAGAGGTACTGGCTCTGGCCGATGCGGAGTTCGCCACCTGTCAAGGCAGCGATGCCATTGGCGTAGCGGAAGCGGCCCCGGAACTCATCGCCCGCAATGGTGCCGATCGCGGGTCGGGCGATCGCGACTTCACCTACCACGGAGGATTGCTTCAAGTTCACATCGAAGTTGCCGCTGAGCAGTCCAGCCACATTCCCTAAACCGAACTGGGCTCCGGGAGCCAGATTCAACGCGGCCAGTGGGAAGCTCTGGACATTCACCAACAATTGATCGCCTTGGGCCTTACCCTGAGCGATCGCCTCATCTCGCTGGATTAAGAAAGCTCTGGGTTGATTGTTAGGGTCGAGGGCCAAGTCAATGCGATCGCGATCGCCTGCCACCGCCAGATTTAACCCCTGTCCAGTGACTACCTTGAGGTTGCCTGCCAGAACGGGTTCAAAAGGAACGCCATTCAGGGCAAATTGATTCAGCCGCAAATTGCCTGCGACGTTGGGAGCCGTGGGCGTGCCCGTTAAGCGACCCGTAAAATCGGCTCGGCCTGCCAGTTGAAAAGTGCTAGGCACCGCAAAGGGGAGAGCGTTGAGGGCGTAGTCACGGGCTTGCACATTTAAGTTGAGGTTGGTAACTTCTGGCGCATTCTTGCCTTCGGTCCGCACGGCGACGATGCCATTGGCACTCAAGTTAGGAGCGGTCGCTTCTTGCACCAGTAAGTTTTGTCCTGTCCAACGCACCGAGGCAGTCAGGGGTTGCTGCACGATCGCCAACCCTTCCGAGAGCCGCACCCGACCCGCTGCTTGAATTGCACTGAGGTCAAAGGCTTCAGTCGTACCTGCCAACTGTAAAGCACCACTCAACTGTCCGCGTAAGTCCGGTGAAAGGCGTTTCAGTTGAATTTGGGATAAATCTGCCAACGCTTGCCAGCGGCCTTGGTTCAAACTGATGTTGTTCAGGGCAACAGTGCCCCCCACCACATTCAGGAAAGCTTTACCTGCTGCTTGAACCGCATTCGTCTGTGGATTATCAGTGGTGCCTGCCAAGGCAATTTCGCCACTGAGTTGGCCGCGAAACTGGGCGGGGACTTGCTCAAACCGACTGAGTTGAATTTGCTGCGCCTTGACCAGGGCTTGCCAGCGACCTTCGGCTAACCGGGCTCTGGCGCTGACGATGCCACCTGCGGCATTGGGGGCCTGCGCCTGTACCACAGTTTGCAAATTGCCACCCAAAGGCCCATAAATTTGGGCTCTACCACTGACTAAGCCAATGCTGGTGGGCAATTCAGTGCCGTAGGTTTGAGCGATCGCGTCTCCTGGCAAGTTTTGGCCCGCGAAATCTAAAACGAGACCGCCTGCCTCGCCAAATTTGATGCCACCGCTACCTGTGACCGTACCGCCCACCTCTGGGGTTGCCTTAATTTGATCGAAAATAACTTTAGACTCTGCTGTGACCAGGGCAAAGTTAGTGCTGATGCGGCTGAAATCAACTTTATCGATCCGAGCGGTTTTGGTGGTGACAACGGTGCCTGCCAGGACAGGCTTGGCGATCGGCCCCCGCAGTAAAAAGGCTCCCCGTACTTCTCCTGCGGTGGCAAAGGGTAACTCTTCAACCTTGAGGGTGTCGAGCAAATTAGCCACACTGACTGGGGCTAAGCGTCCCCGCAAATCGTAGTTGGACTGGGTGTTGAGCACTCCTGCCACTTGGATCGGCAATTTGCCATAAAACGTGCTGATGTTTTCCAGCCCAATTAGCTGCCCTTGGAAGCGCACAAAGCCTTTGGCCTGTCGGAAAGGTTGTGGGACTTGCCTCACTTGCGCCGTAACAGTTTTTAGTTCCGCTCGCCCCTCTAGCTTCACAGGTTCATCCGGGTGAGACCGCACAGCCAGCGTGCCATCCACGCGCCCCCCCTGAAAATCAAGGGGCAGGTCAATAATCCGACTTACATCCGACGCTAGGAGATCTTGGGCTCGAATTTGTAAGTTTGTCTGCTGGCTTTTTAGTTGGGATTCGCCCTTCAGCCGCAGATTGCCTCCGCGCAAAGGTTTGCCACTGACCTCAAAGGCAATTCGTTGGTTTTGGTCAAAAAAGTTGGCCGCACCATTGACTTGATTAAACGCGATCGCCACTCGTTTGCTCCGAGGATCAGGATAGGGAATCAGAACAATGCCCGCATCGCGAAAGCGAATCACATCTAGGTCCGTTTTGATCAGCCCCGCCTGTTCTTGAGCTTTAACTCGCGTGGAAATCCATTCACCGCTCTTGGCTTGCTCTACATAAATGGTGGACTTGACTAAAGTAATGCTGGGCTTCAGCGTCCGAGTGAACAATAGCTGCAACGGATTAAACTCGACCTCTACCGCAGCCACAGCAAGGCGATCGGGATCGGTGGGTGTCGCAGGCACCGCAGAAGCCCCAAAGCGAATGCTATTGAGATCAAATCGCTCCACCTCTCCTAGCTCTACCGGGCGGCTTAAAGTTTGACTGAGGTTCTTCTCAATCAGTGGGGCGAGGTCGTTACGCACAAAATTCCAGGCCCACCAAGCACCGCCAGTGATGCTAGCAAGCAAAACAACTCCAACAACAGCGCTGGTACGGCTCAACAGGAGCAGCCACAGGCGTCGGCTAGGAGGGGTGGGTTCGTTACCCGGAGGAGAAGACTGGGTCATCGCATCTGCAACAATAGCAAGCTGGGGAACGCCAATAAGAATCTATCCCACGATGCTCAAATTCCCAAGCTGAAACCATCGTTGGGTTACAAAAACCAATACATTCTTCTGAAAGTATTTTGGGATGGTGGTTCAGTCGGTTTCAGTAGCCTCGGGTGAATCAATAGCATTCCACCCAGAGCTTGACTCCGATTTGGAGTTGCAAGTTTCAGGTAGCGATGGATCGAAGTTGAGAATGAGCTTAGCGCATGCACTCGTCGCGATCGCCTCTAAGATAGGAAAGAACTGTGGTCACAAGATGCCTAAAACCCATGCGTGTGTTCGTTCTACTTTTTAATGCCCGAACTGAAAACGAAGGAATTCACACGATTCAAATTCAAGACCCGGAGCGGGGAGAACGCAATGTGGTGCTGATGTTTGAGTCGGAAGATGATGCCACTCGGTTTGGTTTGTTGTTGGAAGCTCAGGACTTCCCAACCCCATCGGTGGAAGTATTTGAACTAGAAGAAATTGAAGAATTTTGCCAAGGTGCTGACTACGACTGCAACTTGGTTCCAGAAGACACCCTGGCAATGCCTCCAGAATCCAATGTAGAAGAAACCGATTGGCGCGAAGAAGGGGCGGAACCCGAAGCAGAAGCTCCAGACTCGGAGATCGACCGCATTCGTCGTCGTTTGGAAGGACTTCTATAAGTAACATGCCTCAAGACCCTCACCCTGCTAGCCCTGTCAATGGCGAACAGCTCCCCCAGCATTTTCCTGATGAGCGCGGCTACTTGCTGACGGAGCAAGTGAACCCCAACAGTCAGAATCTCGATCAACTCAGTGCTCTAGAGTTGGTTGAGTTATTTAACCGGGAAGACGCCCAAACCATTGCCGCGATCGCAGCAGCTCGGCAAGAACTAGCTCAGGCGATCGAACGGACGGCTGTGTCACTGCGACAAGGGGGACGGCTGTTTTACATCGGTGCAGGCACCAGTGGTCGCTTGGGAGTCTTGGATGCCGCCGAATGTCCTCCCACTTTTTGTACGCCACCTGAATTAGTCCAAGGCATTATTGCTGGGGGCGCGGGCGCATTGGTGCGGAGTTCCGAGGACTTGGAAGACCGCGCTGAAGATGGGGCAGAGGCGATCGCCCATCGTCACATCACAGAACTAGATGTGGTGGTGGGCATTACGGCTGGGGGCACCACTCCCTATGTTCACGGAGCGTTGCAAGCCGCACGGCAACGGGGAGCTACGACGATTTTTATCGCCTGCGTGCCAGCGGAGCAGGTTCCCGTCAAAGCAGACATTGATATTCGCTTGATTGTGGGGCCAGAAGTACTCGCAGGCTCTACCCGCCTCAAGTCTGGTACTGTCACCAAGCTAGCCCTCAATATCCTGTCTACTGGAGCGATGGTGCAACTGGGCAAGGTGTACGGCAACCGCATGATCGATGTTTCCGTCACCAACAAAAAGTTGCACGATCGCGCCCTGCGAATTTTGCAAGATTTAACCGATCTCAACCGCGAAGAAGCAGGTTGGCTGCTGGAGCGCAGCGGTCGCTCGGTGAAGCTAGCGCTGTTGATGCATTGGACAGGCTTATCACGAGAAGAGGGTGATCGCTTGCTAGCAGAACACCAAGGCAACTTGCGACAAGCGGTACTGAGCTATCAGCAAACAAATTAATTTCAAGTAGGACTCAAATTCTTAGTTGTAAACAATAAGTAAAAATTACCTCTAACCCAAAAGTTAGAGGTATTAAGCTACGTATTAGAGGTGTAAAAATTTTAGAGGCCAGAACCCCTTGCTTGAGCCCGCATAGTATCTTGCTGTAGCTTAAGAGCTGCACTAGTTGCAGTACTAGGCATTTTATCTTTCAGTTCTCGAACCTCTCTCTTCAGTTCTGCCAGTTCTTCCTCATACTTACCTAATCTCTCCTGTACTATCCCTTCAACTAGATTTACAAGGCGAGCTGCAATCTGCTCCTCTGAAGGAATCTGCTGTTCGTTCTCGTTCATTGTTTTCTTCGTTGACATTTGTCCCAATATAACCATCTCAAAGCAGTTCGGGACGGTTCTATGTTATTCATTGCAAATATTCTGAGAAATCTTCGAACTTTGCTTCTTGGTCCGATTGTTTGTAAGGAGAAGTGAGAAAACAGAATTAAACTTAGTGGGCTACTTTTTAGCTTCCAAACTAGCTTTGAAGATATTTTTAAGTGATTATTTCGTAACGCTTGAAAGCCTTGATCCAATTGAGTTGCAGCTTTTGTGGTAACGTCGTATCTATACGTGGCTGCTTCGTTGACTAAAGTTTTTTGACAGCCGAGATGTAGCATCTCGATCCTTTTCAGCAGGAGCAGCACATCAGCTAGTGCCTGACTTTGTCGGGTTCTATTTCAGGAGCCAACAATAACCATGATTACTGCTGCGTCAGAAGCCTCTGCCATCACTTTAATGGTCCTAGTTACCCTAGGAATTTTGGGCTGGGGATTTTACCGAGCTAAATCTTTTGGCAAGCTAGGGATTCTGGCTTGGCTACAGTCCGTGGTATTGATGCTACCTTGGCTGCTGTTTTTCGGGCTATTCGCCGCTGGCATCTATCTCAACTTAGTCGGCATTCTGTTCCTAGTAGTTGGGTCCACTGCTCTCTATGTTTTCTTAGGCAATCAATTGCGATCGGCTAGTCAAGACACCGTGTTGCAAGAACGAGCAACTGCCATGCTGAAGGCACGGCAAGCAGTGAATGCTGAACCCGCCAACCAGAAAGCTGAGGGTGAACTTGGGTCATCCGGAACTGAATCAACTGCTTCTGTTGGGGAAGGCGAAGGCATACCCATTCCTGCCACAGATTTGCAGGCCATTCAAGGCATTTTTGGGATTGATACCTTCTTCGCTACTGAAACCATTCCTTACCAAGATGGAGCCATTTTTAAGGGCAACCTGCGAGGAGATGTAGAGGCTGCCTATAGCCGTCTGGCGGGTAGCTTGGAAGAGCGATTGGGCGATCGCTATCGCTTGTTTTTGGTAGAAAACCAAGATGGCAGGCCAGTCGTGATTGTGCTGCCGAGTCGCAACGACCCCAAGCCCACCACGCTGCCACAGAAGCTCTTGGCTTTGTCACTGGCGATCGCGACGGTGGCAACTTGCTTAGAAACAGGCGGCATTCTCTTAGGTTTCGATTTCTTCAGTGCTCCAGAACGGTTCCGAGAAGTTTTACCGATTGGGGGCGGAATTTTGGCCGTGTTGGCAGCTCACGAAATCGGTCATCGAGTTCTGGCCCGCCGTCATCAAGTGCGCCTTAGCCCACCTTTCTTCTTCCCGACCTCTCAACTGGGTTCGTTCGGAGCTTTGACTCGCTTCGAGTCGATTGTGCCCAACCGCACCGTGCTCTTTGATGTGGCGTTTGCGGGACCAGCCGCAGGAGGCTTAATTTCCTTACTGATGCTGGTAATGGGGCTAGTCTTGTCTCATCCCGGCAGTTTGTTCCAGGTGCCAGCGGACTTCTTCAAAGGTTCGATTCTGGTCGGCACCTTGGCGAAAGTGGTGTTGGGGTCTGCTTTGCAAAACTCGCTGGTCGATGTGCATCCCCTGACTGTGATTGGTTGGTTGGGCTTAGTGGTGAGCGCGTTGAACCTCATGCCTGCTGGCCAATTGGATGGTGGGCGGATCGTGCAAGCCATTTATGGCCGCAAAACGGCTGGCAGAACCACGGTAGCGACTTTAATTCTTTTGGCGATCGCGGCTTTTGCTAATGCCTTGGCCTTGTATTGGGCGATCATCATTCTGTTTTTACAGCGAGATTTAGAGCGGCCTAGTCTTAATGAACTCTCCGAACCCAACGATGCCCGCGCTGGCTTAGGATTGCTGGCTCTGTTCTTAATGATTGCCACCCTCCTGCCCCTTACCCCTAGCTTGGCAGGCCGCTTAGGAATTGGTGGCTAACTTCACCAGAAAGTCTGCTATTTTAGCGGCCATCATCCATAATTTGAATAGGGTGCTCCTCAATTCATTCTTTCATCTACATTACTCAGCATTACAAGGTGTGACACCGAATCGCTATGGCTGCACCAGCTCCGATTTTAGTGGTTTTGGATTTAAGCGCTCTGGAAGTAGGAAAAACTAGAGAGTGGCAGGAATTCTCTCGTGTAGGCGAGTGCTTTATTCCCCAGGTTGTTTTTGACGAAATCCGTTATCTCCATGACCGAGCGCCAGAGGCGAGCTTGGAGCAGACGGCTAGAGAGTTCATGCGCTTCTACCCTGATAGTGGCTGGCATATGACGGCCATCAGTGCGCCCCATGCTTCTCTCAAACCTGCGAGCGGAGAATCTTTTAGCAAAAAAGCTAGGCTATCCTTAGCTGTAGCCCAAGCCGCTTATGGGTTAGCACGCAACCATCCCGGTTCGTTGGTGGTTTTAGTGACGACCGATCAGTCTTTGTTGCAGCGGGTCCAAGGAGTAGAAGCACCTAATCTCTGTGGCATTACTGCGGCTGCTCTGCGTCAGTGGTGTCGCACCGAACGGCAACCCTTAGCTGTAACCCAGCAGTTGCGCCAAATGGAAACTGCCCCTGTGGTGGGTGCAGGCAAAGTCGGTACTGTATCTAGCAAAACTGCTGCGACTGCTAACGCTTCCAGACCTCGCTCCACAGTAGTCAGGACAACGCCGACGCCATCTCTATCGCATCGACGTTCTTCTAATGCTCCAGGCGCGATCGCCCAAGTGTTTTCTACCCTGTTGATGTTAGGAGCGTTGGTTCTCGCAGGTTCAACTGCTTGGTATCTCATCCAACCTGCAGGCTTTAATCAGTTTTTGCAGAAAGCAGGGTTGCCCACTCTGCCCAATCAAATCACTCCTCCTAAGCAATAGGAACCCTAACGGAACTCATCTGTAAGCGATCGCCGTCTGAAGTTTTGTCAGGCTGGCATAAATTGTTGTAGCAGCGTCTTAAAATTGCCGAGTCAATCATGCTCATTGGCGCTGCATCATCAGCTTGAGTTTAGTGAGTTCTTGTGAGGTTTTCTATGCGACCCCCGACCCAATATCGTTCTGCAACCATTGCTGCCTCATCAATATCGCCTCGCTTCGTAGTTGTGTTGTTGACAGGAATTTTGTCGGTTGGTTCTAGTTTGGGTTGGCTGAGTGCCGCGATCGCGGCCACCACGACTCATGCTTCTCCCTTGGCTCCACAGGCAGTGCTTGGTCAGCCAGAACAGGCAACTTTACTGGCCCAGCAAGGTCGTCGGGGGCGAGGTAGAAGTACTGGCTCTTCAACCAGCAATTCATTTCCAGCTTCTGTAGAGAACTTGGTTCGACAAGATTTAGCTCGCCGCATCAATGTTCCACCTGGTAGGTTGCGAGTCACTTTAGCCGAGCCAAAAGTCTGGAATAACGGCTGCTTAGAGTTAGCTGCTACCAATGAAATTTGTACTCAAGCCCAAGTTCCAGGATGGCGAGTGGTACTCTCCGCTGGACAGCAGGCTTGGGTTTACCACACTGACCAAACTGGCCAAAGCTTACGTCTAGCAGTCGATGCTTCCAAGGCCGATTTACCCCAGGCGATCGCGGCTAGCGTGACTCAAGCAGCGGCTCAGCAATTGGGAATTGCAGCGACTCAAGTCCAGATTGCCAAGTTTGCCAAGCAAACCTGGAGTAATGGTTGCTTAGGTTTGGCGACCTCTGGTGAGTTTTGCACTCAAGCCGAAACTCCGGGTTGGCAAGTTACAGTCGCAGGGCGATCGCAGCAGTTGGTTTATCGCACCAATGAATCTGGCTCAGTGATCAAGTTAGACACGGCAGCCAGCGGGCTTTACCCAGCGGGCTTACCCAAAAACGTTTCTAGAACTGTCTTACAGGCTGCGGCTCAGCAATTTCGGGTACCTACTACCCAGTTGCAAATTGTGCAATCAGAAAAAACCACTTGGCCTGATGCTTGCTTAGGCTTAGCTGAACCGGGGGTGTTTTGTGCTGCTGTTATCGTTCCCGGTTGGCTCGTCACTGTAGAAAGTGGGGGGCAGCGCTTAGCCTATCGCACCAATGATTCTGGTTCCTTGGTGAAGTTCGATCGCCAAGCCAGTAATGTGAGTGGCGCGACAGGCTTGAAGCCAAACTTGATTGGTGGCAGTGAATTGATTCCGCCCCTAACCACAGGAGTTATCTTTCGAGTAGTCACCAGTGGCGGCATTGCAGGACAAACTTCCGCGATCGCTTTGCAAGCAAATGGTCAGCTGATTCAAGGTCAATTACAACCCAATGGTGTTGTTACTCCTGTGAAAGTGGTGCAAGTATCTCCGGCTGAGGTGCAACGCTTTCGGCAATTACTCGAACAGCAAAACTTTGCTCAATTCAATCGCCATAGCTACCCTGCTCCTCAGGGAGCCGCCGACTATTTCACCGTGACGCTGTCTGGGCCTACTGTAACGGCTCGTTATGCGGATATGGTGCAAAATCAGTTACCAGCAGAGTTACAAAACGTGGTACAAGCTTGGAGCCGTATTGCTGCCAACTTGTAACAACTCCACGATTTTGGGTGTAATGCCTGTAATGTCTTGCACAGACTGAAACGCGATCGCTTGAGGGCCAATCACAATCAGCGGCACCAGATTGGAGGTGTGATGCGGATGGGATAAGTCCTCGATATTGCCGTGGTCACTGCTAATCACCAGGTTCACTCCAGTTTGGAGATGCGCCACGACACTCTCAACAAACGCATCTACTAACCGCAAAACCTGAACGATTTGGACTTTGTCCTGACTATGACCTGCGTAATCGGGGAGATAACACTCAAATAGCGTGAGATGGTGCTGGCTCCCAATTGTGGCCAGTCTTTGCCCTGCGGCAGCGGGTGTCAGGGGTGGAACATTGCCGCCCCGCTGATTCACATACTCGCCCGTAATATCCCAGGAAATCGCAGCTTGGCGATCGCCTCCTCCCCCCATGCGAAAAGGCACCCCAGCGGTCAGGGCCAGAAGCGTGCCCACCGAATAACGCCGTCGCCGTTGCGCGATCGCCTCAAAGTAGGCGGGAGAATAGAGATTGGCATGGGTAACAGAGCCGCCCAAGCTCAGCACCTGCTTGAACATGCCGTGGGCTTCAATCAAAGTTCGCAAAGAGCCATTGGCAAAAGCACTGAGATGACGTCCCATAAAAGCAGGAGCATTACAGCCTGTAAATAACGACGTTTGGCCCGTCGCACTCTGGGGTAGCCCTGGCACTCCGAGGATGGCATCGATCGGTTGCAATAATAGTCCCGCCTGGCAAGTTGCTCGTCTAGCCAGTAGTGGCCCCCCTAGAAGCTGAGTGAGAAATGGCATGGCCGCGATCGCCGCTAAAGGGTTAGTTGCTTGCGCTTCTCCTAATCCCACCCCATCTAAGAATAGGAAAATAAATCGCGCTGCTGAGTCATCCATGCTGCTCAACTGGACGCACTCGTATAGAAGCGCAAAGCAAACTGCCAAAACATCCGAGAGACTAAGAACAAAGCTAAGGCTAACAAGCCTGCTCCCAGCAACCAAACGAGTTCTACTCGGCCTAGTAGGGCTTCGGAAGGAATGGTGGTCAGAAACGCCACAGGCACGATAAAGGTAAAGAAAAATCGGTAAGCGACGGGATAAGCCACCATTGGATAACGGCCCGCTTCTAATAAACCGCGCAAAACTTCGGTGACGTTATAGATTTTAACGAACCAGATACTCGTGGCTCCCAACATAAACCACAAGCTGTAGAGGCTGATAAACCCGAAGCACAATGGCACCGCACCAAGGAAATAAGCAGGAGCTTCAATTCCCAACCGCCGCCCCGCATAGCCAATCACCAAGCAACCAAATAAGATATCCGGTAAGCCCCAAGGAGAAATAGTACGGGTTGAGAGCCAAAACTGACTGTTAATCGGTTTCAACAGGACGAAATCCAGCGTACCCTGCTGCACATGCTGCACAATGTGGTTTAAGTTGGGGCCGAGAAAGGTACTGGAAAAGCCCTGAAGCACGGTGAACACGCCCAACACCACCAAGGCTTCGTCCCAAGACCAACCTTCAAAGGTGTAGTCTGTACGGTAAAACAAAAACAGCCCAAACAAACTACCAATCAAGTTGCCCAAACTCGTAAAAGCCGACAGCACAAAGTTGAGCCGATACTCCATCTCCGCCGCGATCGCCGTTCCCCAAAACAACCGCAACACCCGCCCATAACGCTGTATCCCTTTCTCCTTGATCCTCTCTTCTTTTTTCATCCTTCCTCCCTCATCCTTCGTCCTTCCTTCTAACTCCTCACCCCTCTCTCCTCACTCCTCACCCTTTTCCTCCCTCCTTAAGCCCCCATTCCCGAATACTGCTTCAGCCCTTGTCTCCAGAGCCAACGATTTAACCCCAAAAACAGTAAACCCCAGCCTGCCATGACTAAACATCCTTGGCCGAAATTCACTGGCAGTCCGACGAGTAAGCTGGCAGGAAAGTGGACCATGTAAGGAAACGGCGTCCACAGAACCACGTTGCGAACTGCGGGCGGAAACATCTCTAACGGTGCTACCAAACCGGATAAAAAGAGATAAAGCAAAAACCAGAACTGCTCGATCGCACTGGCTCGTTCGATCCAAAAGGCGAATAAAGCAAAGGTATGCTGAATCAGAAAACGCAAAGCAAAGGCGATCGCAGTCGCTAAGCTAAACAACAAAATATTGCTTACGGGTGGAATCCAGGCCGCTTGCGGATAGAGCAGGAAAAATAAAATAATTAGCCCACCGACAAAGGGCAAACGCGCCAATCTTTCGGATACGTGAGCAGTGACATGATGCCAAACCGGATCAAGCGGCTGCAAGAGTCGGGGTGACAGCTTGCCCTCCACCACTTCTTTCTCAAACTCCCAAATCACCCAAACGACCGTGATCTGCCGCACGATAAACACGGCCAAAAAATAGCGCACAAAATCGATAGGAGACAAGCTCAACTGTCCGCCTTGAGCTGCTTGAATCCAAACTCCCATCAATATCAGGGGCAAGGAACCCGACAAAGCCCACAACAGCAGCTCCGCTCGGTACTCCAACATATAAGCGTAGTAAACCGAGAGCAAAGCTTGAGTAATTTTCCAGGCTCTCCTCATACCGCCACTCCTGCCCGGAACAACTGACCGATCACTTCTTCGATCGGAGGGTCTGTCACCGCTAGATCGACCACCTCTAGTTCCGCGAGAATCCGAGCCACTGTACGGGTTAAAGATTCTTGAGGTACGACAAATCGCACCATGCGGCCATCCACCGCTTCGATGTCCCCGTAACTCAACAACTCCGCTTTGGACTTGGGTTGAGCCAATTCCACTTTGACTTCACGGCAAGGGGCAAAGCGTTCCGACAGCCCTTCTAAGCTACCGTCGTAAATCAACTGTCCCTGATGAATCACCAGCACCCGCTTACACAGCGCTGTGATGTCTGCCATGTAGTGACTGGTCAGCAGCACAGTGGCTCCATAGCGCTGATTATATTCCCGCAAAAAGTCCCGTACACTCACCTGAGCGTTGACATCCAAGCCTAAAGTGGGTTCGTCTAGAAACAAAACTTGAGGATGGTGGAGCAAAGCTGCTAGAAGTTCGGCTTTCATCCGTTCACCAAGAGACAGCTTCCGGACAGGTTGGGTTAGCTTGGCTTGCAGAGACAACATCTCGGCTAATTCGCCAATCCGATACTGGAGTTCTTTGTCCGAAATGCCATAAACCGCAGCATTGATCCGCAGAGAATCCAGCGCTGGCAAGTCCCAGATCAATTGTTGCTTTTGACCCATGACTAGCGTGATGTTTTGCAGAAAGCTGGCCTCACGCCGAAACGGTACCTGCCCCGCCACCCGAACTTGTCCCGATGAAGGGTGAATCAGCCCGGTGAGCATTTTGAGTGTAGTGGTTTTGCCTGCACCATTAGCTCCCAAAAAACCAACCACTTCACCCGCTTCTATCTGAAACGAAACTTGCTGTACTGCTTGCACCAAGCGGTAGTTACGCCGCACGAAGTGAAGCAATGTCCCCTTCAGACCTGGCTCTTTGACCGCTACAGGATAGACCTTGCTCAGGTCTTCAGCCACGATGATAGACATACCCGATTCAATACCCGAAGGAACGCCCTTTCCCATTGTGCCTTGGACACGGAAGTGCGATCGCCCTACCTCTGCTCTAACTTCTGGCCTAACCTCTGGCTTAACCTCTAGCAGCTACCTTCTGATTTTTCTTTCTGGCTAGGGAACTCTATAAGCATCCTCATTCGCCATTTCTCAATCTACCTAGCACCATGTTGCAACTCATTCGCCCAACGGCAGTCTCACTGATTTTGGCTTTAGGGTTTGCTGCTCCTAGCTTTGCGAATCCATCGCCAACCAAGCAATTTGGGTATCCGCTGGCAAAACCTAGCAGGGAACCGAGCTTAGCTTGCTACATGAAGACTGATTCGGGGCGGTTGATTAACTTAGACGTGTTTTGTGTGACGGGAGGGCAAGAACCAGAGTTGGGCACTGGCGATATTCAAGCCACGTTGCGCTGGGAAACGGTGGATGACTTAGACTTGGCCGTTACTGACCCCAGTGGTCAGACCGTGTTCTACAAAAATCCTCGTATTCGTTCCGGGGGACAGCAGGATGTAGACGCCAATGCTGACTGCATCAAGCCTGTCGCCAAACCCGTTGAAAATATTTTTTGGCCCACAGGTGGGTCGTCAGCAGGTAAGTACACAGTCGAGGCGCGGTTATATCGGCGCTGTGCGGCTTCGGGTCCAGTTCCCTTTACCTTAACCGTGCTAGTCCAAGGAGAGACCAAAGAGTTGACTGGCTCTGTCGATGACACGAAGGCCGCTGTGCGGTTCCCATTTACGGTGGTGCGCTAGGAAAACACGATCGCCAAATATCTCAACTAGATTTGCGGGTGAAGCGGTAGCAATGAGCTTGAATAAAGGCCGTTGCTGCCTCACCACTCATAGGCTTAGCAAACAAGTAACCTTGTCCTGCTTCACACTTTAAGGCTTTGAGTTGAGCTAACTGCTTCGCTGTTTCCACACCCTCGGCAATTACATCCATTCCTAGGTTCCAGGCTAGGGTAACAATGGTGCGAATGATGGCTAACTTCTCGGCATCTGTATCTACACTCGTTACAAAGGAGCGATCGATCTTCAAGGTGTCGATGGGAAAGTGATGCAGATAAGCTAACGAGGAATAACCTGTCCCGAAATCGTCAATTGATAACCGAATTCCTAGGGCTTGCAGTTGTAAAAAGAGGGCTGTGGTCGCCTCAGGATTCTGCATGAGCACGCTCTCGGTAATTTCTAATTTCAAGTTGCGAGGGCTCAAACCCGTTGCCGTCAGAATTTGACGAATTCGTTCTACTAGATCGGGTTGGGCAATTTGCTTCCCAGAGAGATTCACGCTCATTGTCCAAGTTGCTGTCGTGGGAAATTGCAGCTGCCAAGACCGCATCTGCTGGCAAGCGGCTTCCAGTACCCACCATCCGATGGGCACAATTAAGTTCGTTTCTTCAGCAACCGGAATAAATTCCGCTGGGGAAATGAGGCCTCTTGTAGCATGCTGCCAACGGACTAAAGCTTCAAATCCAATCACTTTGCTGTTTCGCAGCGAAACAATTGGTTGGTAATGCACTAAAAATTCTTGCCGCTGAATCGCTCGTCGCAGGTCATTTTCGAGTTGCAGCAGTGTGACAGCATGATCGTGCATGGCCAAAGTAAAGACTTCGTACCGAGCTTTGCCTAAAGCTTTGGCACGATACATGGCTGTGTCTGCATCCCGCAGCAGGTTATCTGGCTTTTCGTAATCAATCGTGCTGAGGGCGATGCCAATACTAATGGTGGTAAACACCTCATGGCCATTGAGCATAAAGGGCCTCTTGACGGCTTCTTGAATCTGCCTTGCTACGCAGGTCGCATCCTTGATGTCTTGAATGTGCTCTAGTAGAATCGCAAACTCATCTCCAGCCAGATGAGCTAGCGTGTCGCCTATATGTAAGCAAGCTTGCAATCGTTGGGCGACTTCAACCAGCAACTGGTCGCCGAATAAATGTCCCAGACTGTCATTCACCACTTTGAAGCGGTCTAGGTCGAGAAAAAGAACGGCAAAGCAACCATCAGATTGGCGGCTGACTTTGGCGGCTGCTTGGTGCAGGCGATCGCTAAAGAAAGCGCGATTCGGTAAGCCAGTCAAGCTATCAAAAAAAGCACTTTGTAGCAGTTGCTTCTCAACCTGCGTGCGTTCTGTAATATCCTGCACGAAAGAAATGGCCCCAAGCACCTGCCCTTGTGCGTCTAGTAGCGGCGCATTGAACCACTCACAAATAATTGTTCTGCCATCTTGTGTCACATTCTCGTTGATACTGCGAGTGCCCCCGCGTTGGTTGATCAGGTCATGCCAAACTTGATTGGCATAAGCCTTGATGTGGCTAGGGACGATTAAAGCTGCTTGCCGACCGATCGCTTCCTGGGGGCTGTAACCAAAGACTTGAGCTGCACTGGGATTCCAGTGGGTGATCTCACCATGTACATTCCAGGCGATCGCGGCGAGGGGCGCTTGCTGAAACGGTTGCCACTCGTCTGGATGCCACTCGTCTGGAATGGTTGGGGTTTGAGGTGATGGGTTAGTTGGAACACGGGCGATCGCCGTAGCTACCCTAGCGCTCAGCCAACGTGCGCTAGCAGCCAAGAAAGTCAACCCAGTCGCAAGAGCAACTAAGCGCCCACCAGACGAACTGAGCAGGGTCTCAGGGAAATAAAGCATGAATCCAGACGCTAAGCAACTTTAGGAGGTCAGCTCCGCAGCTTTAGTACCATCGTTTCACCGCTGCTAGGCTGACAACAACAGCGTTTGCTGCGAAATATGGCCGTATTCTGGCTGAAATCAGAGGCTTAGCTGGATAAGAGGCTTAACTAAGCTGTGGCGCGATCGATCGCCGTGATGTCTGCTGCTGACAGTTGCACCTCGATCGCTTGTACAGAGTTTTCGATACTAGAAGGCTTGCTTGCGCCAGGAATGGGAACCACACAGGGAGACTTAGCACGTAACCAAGCCAACACAATGCAGTAAACAGAAGAGTTGTAGGACTGAGCGAGTTGGGCGATCGCCGGAATATCTTGCAATTTCCCAAATCGCCGACTACCGCCTAAAGGACTCCAGGGGATAAAGGTGAGCTGCTCTTGCTCGCAGTACTCCAAAACCCCATCTGTCTCTGGTTGGCGATACCAGGGGTTGTACTGGTTCTGCACCGAGACTACATCTACTACCTGGCGGGCTTGTTTGATTTGCTCGACCGAGAAGTTGGAAACCCCTACGAAACGGATCAAACCTTGCTCCACCGCTTCTTTGACAGGCGTGAGCGATGCTTCAATTGTGTAGTTGGGGTCAGGAGCGTGGTACTGCCAAAGGTCAATTGGTTGCTCACCCCCTAACGCCTCAAAACTGACTCGGATCGTCTCTCGCAGGTGCTCTGGGTTGCCATTGCGAGTCCAAGACCCATTGGGGCGCATCAAGCCGCCCTTTGTCGCAACTTTGACGTGACTTTTCTCGCCGTCATACTGCTGGAGCGCTTTGTGAATCAACCGTTCATTATGATGCTTATCGGATTCGTCTTTGCAATAAGAGTCTGCCGTATCGATCAGGGTTACTCCCAGATCCAAGGCACGATGAATGGTGGCAATGGCTTGCGTTTCGGTGGGGCGATCGCTTAAGGACATCGGCATGCCACCCAAACCGATCGCACTAATCGTGATACCTGTATTGCCCAGCCGTTTGGTTTCCACGCTTCGCTCCTACTATCTACTCCAGCTTTGGCTATCCTGATGGACTACCCTGAAACACTCTGGTTCACAGCAGCGCCTTCCCAACAAAGCCACCTCTCAGCCTAAATAAATTTCCGTGAAGCTGGCTCTGTCTAACGAAGGGAAGACAGGCGGTGATCCGCCCAAAACTAAGTTGGGTAAATTACCGTCTCTAGGGGCTCGGTTTCAGTTGCTTCAAAGCCTTGTTCTTGTAGAGACTGCCAGCCCCCCTGCCACATCGCACGATTTTTGAGTTGTTTGGCATTGAGCCAAAAGCGAACATTGGGGTCACAGGCCGCTACCATTTCCGCAAAGACCCATTGACCTTCATTTTTACGATTCACGACTTGAAAATGTCGCCATCCCATCTGGGTTTGTCGGGCTGTCCACTTGGAGCCAACTAGATAAGGAAACTTTTGCTTTTTGGACATAACCGACTTCAAAGCACTGATATTGCAACTCATCCTCTAAACTCAGTGTGACACCTTGTGAACCTAGAAGCAGAAGGTGCCGTATAGCAATCAAGCGCTAAACCTGACAACTCAGACCTTTCGAGCAATATGGAAGGCGGAAAGATAGGAAGTTGGCAGGCTACCATCGCAGGTTTCTTCTAGCACTGCTTGTAGATCTGTAAATAAAGCCTCCCGCTGCTGTAGCTCCAAGGCAATGTACGGGGATAAGGTACTCAAAAGCATTAGGTAGTTATCAATGCTGTAGGTACCTTCGCAGATTAACTGCTCGGACAGTAAGTGCTGAAATTGCCCTGAGCCAACCACCAGTTGAGCAATTTGGTTCAAGTTCTGCGCATGGAAGGCATGGTCTTCATAGCCTGCTAGAGACGGAGCATGAATTTGATAAACCGCCTCTAATGCTTGAGAAATTTCGTAGCTGGGCTGAGGAGGTGTGTTCCACAACAAAATCAGAAACCCGCGATCGCACAGCGCAGCAGCAGCCTTGGCATGTCTAATCTCAGGATCAATCCAGTGGAAAGAAGTCGCGGCCAGAACCGCATGGAACTCCTGGGCCTCTAATGGCCATTCTTCAAAGGAGGTATTGTGGACCTCAACGTTTGGGTAGGCTGCACAGTGTTGCTGAGTTAACTGACAAGCAGCTTGGCTTGGCTCCAGACAAACTATTGAGTAGCCTAGCTGAGCGAATGGCCTAGTTGCGATGCCAGGACCACACCCCAATTCCAAAATCTTGGCATCAGCGGGAAGTTGCGCCAACTCTACGGCTCGCCGAATTAGAGCCTGGGGATACCGTGGCCTGGCTTGGTCGTAAGCCTGGGCGACTCCGCCATACCAACTTTTTCTTTGGGTAAGATCGTTGCGATACCAATCTTGGTGAGGCCAAGGTTGCGAGTTTTCTAGATCTTGCATGGTTTTTGAACTGGGCGGCATAAGTACCTAGCTACAGGATAAAATGAACAGGCAGGTGAGAGATTTAAGCAGTTTCTCTACCAAAGTAAGGGCGCGATCGCAGCCACACATGTGGTGGAGTGAGTCACAATAGGACTTTGAGCGGGGTAAAGCATAAAACTTATGGCACTTATCGCAAATGGCGGCAAACTAATTCGCGATTTAGAAAAGTCAGGCTCTTTAGGGTTCTATGTGCCCTTGGAAGGTGGTTTTGAAGGCCGCTATCAGCGACGTTTACGGGCTGCTGGCTATGTGACGGTGCATATGAGTGCGAAAGGGCTAGGCGACCTGGGAAGTTACTTGACTGGAGTTCATGGTATTCGTCCCCCTCACCTGGGCAAAAAAGATATTCGAGTTTACTTTGCGCCGCCGGTTATCAACTATCACCTAGAAAACCTGCCCACTCATGCCAAAGGTTTAGTGCTGTGGTTGATTGAAGGTCATATTCTGTCACGCCAAGAAGTAGAATTTCTGACCCTGCTGCCAACTCTGGAACCGCGAGTCAAGATAGTCGTAGAGCGCGGCGGCGATCGCGTCTGTCGCTGGCAGCCTTTGCAAGAAACATTGATTCCGGCTTAAGCTGGCTCGGGGTTCAACTCCAGTACCAGTTCACCTGCCTGTTTTTAACAATCAATTTTTAGCAATTAGTTTTTAGCCACTGACTAATTGCTAATTTTCGCATCTTTACTCGTGACGCTGTGAGGTTTCATCCTCTAGACTGGACGAAAAACACGGATGCATTGAGGTTTACGTCGTGAAAGATCGGGACTATACGCTCATCGTGGATAAAAGTGGCAGTATGTCCACTCCAGATCAGAGAGGTGGCCGCAGTCGTTGGATGGAAGTACAGGAGTCTACTTTGGCGCTGGCCCGCAAGTGTGAGCAGTTTGACCCGGATGGCATCACGGTTTATCTGTTCTCAGGACGCTTCAAGCGCTATGACGATGTGACTTCAGCCAAAGTAGAACAGCTCTTTCAAGAGAACGACCCCGCCGGAACCACCAACTTGGCGGCAGTGCTACAAGATGCCACCAATTATTACTTTCAGCGCAAAGCCGCTGGGAAAACAAAGCCCGCTGGCGAAACCATTTTGGTGATCACAGATGGGGAACCGGACGATCGCCGTGCGGTTATGGAGGTGATCGTTGATGCCTCCCGCAAAATGGAGCGAGATGAAGAATTAGCCATTTCGTTCATTCAAATTGGTGCTGATCCCCAAGCCACCAAATTTCTTCAAGCTTTAGACGAGCAACTCGCAGGGGTGGGCGCGAAGTTTGATATTTGTGATGCGATCACCTTTGCCGATATTGAGGAGATGAGTTTGAGCGAAGTGTTGCTCAATGCCATTAATGACTAGAAGTGCAAAACGATATGGACTCGATCGAACGGTTACTCGCACAAGTCAAAGCTCAATACAGCGAAACACCTGCACCGCCAGCCGCACCATCCCCGTTACCACCTAGCTCTCCTCCAGCAAAGCCAACTTCTGGGCGGCAGCCAGACCCGCTCGATAGCTTGTTGGCGGAGATCAAAGGCCAGTACGAGGTGCAGGACGCGATCGCACAGGAAGCTCGACAACAGCAATTAGTGGCGGAGCAACAGCGTCAAGCCCAAGCGCAACAAGCCCGTCGAACTGCTTTGGCTCGCACTGCCCAAGATTGGTTAAAGAATTTAGATCCGTTGTCTACGGAAGGGCTTTGGTTTAACCAATTTGCTGAGCAATACCCTTCTAAGCTGGAAGCCGCAATCGATTATTTAGCCGCTTTAGAAGCAGATCAGTAGTTTGTTAACAAACGGTAATCACACCGCATCTGCCTTTGAGGATGCTGGATGGCGATCGCCAGGCCAACAACTACCAGATTTGGCGTGAGTTGGCGGCGAAGTATCTCTTAAAGCAGCAGATGTGGTGAATGAGCAAGAGTCAGGCAATTCCTCACTCGATTGCAAACAGCCCCCAACCTAGCGGCAGGGGATCAAATTTTGTCTAGAGCCTCGTCATTTCTCAGCGAGAGCATTAGCATGAAGGTGTGACTAATTTTGACCATCCCTTACGTTCTCTAAGGGAGGGACGCTGGTTTAAATTAATTTGCGGAGCCAGTTTCCAACATCTCCCTGCCGTCCGAAACTTAACTTTAGCCTACGCGTTGGCTGGTGCTGATTGTATTGATGTTGCCGCAGACCCAGCGGTAATCGCGATCGCCCAAGCAGCTTTAGACACAGCGGACGACATTGCGCTCGCCTCTCAGCATCCCTCTTTAGCTTGGCAGGGCCGCCCGTGGCTGATGGTGAGCCTAAATGACGGTGAAGATCCCCATTTCCGCAAAGCAGAATTTAACCCAACTTTATGTCCTTCTGACTGTCCTCGGCCTTGCGAAACGATTTGCCCCGCGCAAGCAATTGTCTTTGAGCAACCACAGCAAAACCAACCGGAGCAATTTTCTGGAGTTATAGATGCCCGTTGCTATGGTTGCGGACGGTGTTTACCCATTTGTCCGATTCAGCAAATTACGACTCGCTCCCATGTGTTTACTCCGGAAGCGATCGCCCCTTTAGTACTGCAAGCGGGCGTAGATGCTCTAGAGATTCACACCCAAGTAGGGCGGCTAGCTGATTTCCAGCGACTTTGGCAGGCGATCGCTCCTTGGGCGGGACAACTCAAATTACTAGCGATTAGTTGTCCGGATGGCGATGGCCTAATTGACTACCTCTGGTCAATTTATCAAACGGTTTCGCCGCTAGCCTGTGCTTTAGTTTGGCAAACAGATGGTCGGCCCATGAGTGGTGATATTGGAGACGGTGCGACCCGTGCCGCCGTCAAGTTAGGCCAAAAAGTGTTGGCAGCCAACTTGCCAGGATTTGTGCAGTTAGCAGGAGGAACTAACCGTCATACCGTCGAGAAGCTAAACAGCTTAGGGCTTCTAGCTTCCCCAAGCCTACAGAAATACATTGCTGGAGTGGCCTATGGTAGTTACGCACGAGTGTTGTTGTCTCCAATTTTGGAGCAGCTAGAAAGTTTGTCCCTGCCTATCTCTGGACCATCTTCTGAAGCGATCGCCTTAGCCGAAGCACCACTGCAACCAATTCAATCAGTGCAATCCCTGCCCCTGGAAAGCCAACCGCACCTACTTTGGCCCGCAGTTGATTTAGCGCACTCCTTGGTGAGCCAAATCAAGACACCGTCCGCTCTCAATCAAACTTTGCTTTCCTAAGCGCCTGCTGTTAATTCAACTTTTTTAATCACTATGGTGAGTCTGAACGAGACAAATTCTTTTGACAATCAGGAAAGTTTGCCGGGTCCAGTAGACCCGCTTTTAGCTGCATCGAGCCAACAGAAACAGCAGCCCGCATCAGATCTAGATATGACAGCAGACATGGCAGCGATCGAGCCTGAAAACGTCACGATGAACAACATGCAAATTACAGACGATCTCAGTAAATTGCTAGATATATTGCCAAGTGAGATCCGCCAGCGCTTAGAGCAGCATCCCGACCAAGAGAGCTTGGTTGAGGTGGTGATGGATATAGGCCGCCGTCCAGAAGCACGTTTTCCAGGCAAAGCAGAGTACTTGTCAGAAACACCCGTCTCGCAAACTGACCTCCAGTACTCGATTGAGCGGGTAGGAAACTTTGGTGGAGACAATCGTGCGGGGATTGAACGAACCCTGCACCGAATTAGCGCCATCCGCAATCGGCGAGGCGAAGTCATTGGCCTGACCTGCCGAGTCGGGCGAGCCATCTTCGGCACCATCGGCATGATTCGAGATTTGGTAGAAAGTGGCCGTTCCATTTTGATGTTGGGGCGACCCGGAGTTGGCAAAACCACTGCACTCCGCGAAATTGCAAGGGTTTTGGCAGATGAACTAGAAAAACGAGTGGTCATCATTGACACCTCGAATGAAATTGCAGGTGATGGAGATGTGCCTCACCCCGCGATCGGACGAGCACGGCGGATGCAAGTAGCTCGACCCGAACTGCAACACCAAGTGATGATTGAGGCAGTGGAAAACCACATGCCAGAAGTCATTGTGATTGATGAAATTGGTACGGAATTGGAAGCTCTAGCGGCCCGCACGATCGCGGAACGGGGTGTGCAACTGGTGGGCACCGCTCACGGCAACCGGATTGAAAACTTGATTAAAAACCCCACATTGTCTGATCTGGTAGGTGGTATCCAGTCAGTCACATTGGGCGACGAGGAAGCCAGACGGCGGGGCAGCCAGAAAAGTGTTCTAGAGCGCAAAGCGCCACCGACCTTCGACATCGCAGTAGAGATGTTGGAGCGGCAAAAGTGGGTGGTGCATGAGCACGTCGCCGAGACGGTGGACAGTTTGCTGCGGGGTCGCCAGCCCAACCCCCAAACCAGAACGGTAAACGAAGCGGGCGCAGTAGTGATTACCCACGAATTGCCTAATGCGATCGCAGAAAGCCCACTGCCCCCCAATCGCTTTGCTGCGGCTGCGAAAGGGGCCGTGGGCTGGCGAGCTTCAGGACAAATGACGCCGCTGCCAAGTCCTAGTTTTGGCGAAAAGAGTTTCTCGGCTAGACGCTCAGCTTTGACCAACCGATTAGACAGTTCTCCAGCGGCCCAGGAGTTTGAGCAACTACTCGATGCTTCTTGGCCTCAAGGTAGCCTTGGTATTAGTAGCAGCAGTTCAGATTTTGTTAGTGAGATCTCCGCTCGCACCACAGGCCCTAATGGTGAAGATCTGCCCTTGCACGTCTATCCCTATGGCATCAGTCGGCATCAACTCGACCAAGTAATTCAAACTCTGAATCTACCTGTCGTGCTGACAAAAGATATTGACAGCGCCGATGCCGTTTTAGCGTTGCGATCGCATGTCAAAAACCATGCCAAGCTGAGAAGTATGGCCAAGAGCCGCCATGTGCCGATCCATACAATCAAAGCCAACACGGTGCCGCAGATTGTTCGCTCTCTCCGTCGCCTATTGGATATGGATGATCCGGCGGTGCCTGAAGCCTCTGATCTGAGTCTGTTTTACCGTGATGGTGATGAAGACGAAATCGAGGCGCTAGAGGAAGCCAGACTTGCAGTTGAGCAAATCGTGATTCCTAAAGGCCAGCCAGTCGAGTTGTTGCCGCGATCGTCCAAAGTGCGGAAGATGCAACATGAGTTGGCAGAACACTATCATCTCAAGTCTTCTAGCTTTGGAGAGGAACCGAATCGGCGCTTGCGGATCTATCCCGCATAAAACCGGTGCAGTTAGTAGGCAGAAATAGGTAACAACCGTTCTACATTGATGTAAAACACCACGCTGCCATCGGGAACTGGAATCAGCTTTTCGATCGCTGGGGATAAATGGCCCTGACGGTAACCCATTGGCAGCGTTGCTAGTTTGCTCAGGTCAGCCTCCAAAATGGTGGGCATTTCGGGAGTGGGAATGCCTAAAAGCTCACCACTCTCTAGCAGACAGATAACTAAGAATTGTGAGGGTGCGATCGCTTGCTGGCTCAGGAACAGGGTAGCGCTATCAATTAAGGTGACAATGCCCTGATTGTGCATGACCAAACTTTGGCCTGTTTCTAGCGCTCCGTAAGCCGTAAAGTTGTTCAAGACAGACTGAACCTGGCGCATGGGAATGGCATATTGCTCACTGCCAAATCGCAAGGCTATCAGTTTTTCGGTTAAGTTAGGAGCCTGGCTGGGAACCTGCTTCTGGAACCTGCGGTGATAAGGAGTAGGTGGCATAGCAATATCAAGACTTCAAAGGGCTATCCGGCTAGCGGCTAAAAGTTGGGCGAGCACTTCTAGAACCTGGGCTTCGTTGTAGGGTTTAGTGAAGTAGTGAGCCGCGCCTAACTCCTGTGCCAACTTTCTATGTTTGGCTCCGCTGCGAGAAGTCAACATCGCGACGGGAATGTGAGCAAATTGAGAATTGAATTTGAGCGATCGCAATAACTCAAACCCATCCATCCGAGGCATCTCAATATCAGCAATAATGCAATCGCATTGCAGCCCTTGTTGGAGTTGCTCGATCGCATCTTGGCCATCTTTGGCTTGCGCTACTCGATACCGCGCCCGCGTTAGGGCCAAAGCCAGGAGTTGTCGGATCGTGTAGGAGTCATCTACCACCAAAATTTGAGGTTGGGTCGCGGGCACCGGGGCTAGAATCTGTGGGCCTTTGTCGCTCATAGCGATCGCTTGGCTGGTTTGGTAGCTGAACTGTTCAACCAGGTCATCGATGTCTAAGATGACAGCTACTTGTCCATTTCCTAAGATGGTGCTGCCCACCACGCCTTTAGGTTTTGAAAGCGGCGCGGGAATTGGTTTGACTACAATTTCTTGCTGCCCCATCAGTCTTTCTACCGCGATCGCTACTACGCCCTCTCCAGCACTCAGGACCAAGATAGGAATCAAGTCCTGGGTTAGTGGATCAGGAGATGGTAAATCTGAGTCAGCCGGATGGTAGTGCAATAGATCTTGCAACCGCACCAACCGGATAAATTCACCACGCCAACGAATCATGGGCTGGTTCCCAGCCATTTGTACCTGATCGCCCTGAATGTGCAGAATCTCCTCAATCGCATCTAAGGGCACCGCCACTGTGTTGTGATCAATCCGCACCATTAAGGCTTCGGCGATCGAAAGCATGAGTGGCAATTTCAAGATAAAGCTAGTTCCTTGCCCTGGGCGAGAATCAACTTTCACAGTGCCCCGGGCTTGCCGCAGGTTAGAGCGCACAATATCCAGTCCCACCCCTCGCCCAGAAAGATTTGTGACATCCTTGGTAGTGCTAAACCCTGGCCAAAATAGAAAGTCATACAGCTCGGCGAGGGACAAATCTTGAACTTGTTCGGCAGGCACAAGACCTCTGGCAACAATTTGTTGACGAATGGCTTCCGGATCAATGCCTTTGCCATCATCCGTAACGGTAACAATAGTTTGACCGCCTTGTTGAAAAGCAGAAATTTCAATTTGACCACTAGGTGGCTTCCCAGCATTCACGCGAGCTTCAGGCAGTTCAATGCCGTGGTCAAGGGCGTTCCGTAATAACTGAACTAATGGCTCTCGCAACGCATCTAATAAGCTTTCATCAATTTTGGTGTCTCGGCCCACTAGCAGTAAGTTCACTTCTTTGTGATGGGTCAAGCACAGCTCTCGCAGGGCACGGGGTAAGTGATCGACCGCTCGGCTGAAGGGGACTACCCGTAACTGCATCACGCGCGATTGCAGTTGTTCGGTAATGCGGCGGAGTTGCTCGGTACTTTGCTCAAAGGTAAAAACCAGAGCATCCAGTTTGTCAGCCGTTTGAGCCACCGTATGGGTAGTCTCAAGCACAGACTGAGCTCTGGAATGAAACTCAGTGTATTGGTCTAGCTCTAGAGCATCGAATGTCGATGGAGCAGAGCGGCGTGAGTTAGGGGGGCTAGTTGCCAAACCAGACGGCGCGATCGCAGTTTGCCAGTCAGCCACACTCAAGCGATCATATTCTTCTCTAAGTTGGCCACCAAACTGATGTAGCTCTGCCATGCCTCGCCGAATGTGCTTGATTTCTGAGCGTAACTGTCCTCCTTGGACTTCCAAATTGGTGCGGTTAATCACCAGTTCTCCCACCAAATTCACCAGTTCGGTCAAGCGGTCCACTTCAATGCGAATCGTCAGACGTTGCCAGCTATTGAATGAAGTAGAGTCTGTACTAGGACTGGGTATGGGGGTAGCTGCCTCAGCAAAAACTGGAGTCTCTGGCCCAATGTGGTCCAGGATAGGCACGGTTGGCTGATCTAAGCGACTTTCCGCCAAGGGAGTTGGCAGTTGAGCTGAGAACTGTGGTTGCTGGGACTGGCTAGGTTCAGCTTCGAACCGCTCGTGTAACAAATTATCGGGTTCGGAACGATGAGAGGGAACGGCGATCGCGGTTGCCTGCGGTAAAACCGTAATCGGTTGTCCATTTAAGATTTGCTGACGAGCAGTCTGGAGATTTTGCGCGATCGCCCAGCCTTGCTGCTGGAATTGCTCAAAGGATAACTCTGGTGAACTGAGCAGCGCCTCCAACGTGTCGGCAACACGACCAAACTCAGGCAGTTGCAGCATACCTGCCACACCAGAGAGTTGGTAATAAATCTTAGACAGCACCTCCACCGCTGATGGGATCGTTTCAGGTCTAGCTTGAGATAACTCAGCTTCCAACTGATTCAGCACCGTCAAAATTTCGTGTTCAAAGATCGCCTTTATCACTTCATAGTTAGCAGGGGCATGTAGCGGCAAAAGAGCTGGATCTGGCACCTTGGGATAGCGTGCTTCAAGCTGAGCTTTGATTTGAGCGATCGCCTGCAATTCAGCTAGAAATTCTGCTTTACCCTGAAAGTTGCTGTTGGTGATGGTTTTGAGACAATCTACCCCCTGTAGCAAAGCTGTGATCGTCGGAGAGTCTAGTTGAGCCAGATCAACGCGATCGCGCAGAATAGCAAAACAATCTTCCAGGCCGTGCGCTGCTGTGGAGAGACCCTCAAAACCAAACATTAAGGCTGAACCCTTAATAGAATGGGCGGCTCGGAATAGCTCCTTCACGGCTTCTGAACGACGATGGGCTTGAGGATTGCACTCGATCGCTAACAAATTTGTTTCTAGAATCTGGAGAAATTCTTGGGCTTCTGCTATGAAACAACCGATCAACCTGTCTAAATCCTTTGCATTCATCGCCTAATCCCAATGGCTGACATACGAGGCACAACTAGGGCAAACGTGGGTACTCCCTGAGCATTACTGCGATCGGAAATTAGCGACCGAGCTTTGCAGTTTGTTGACGACAACGGCTAATCCATCCAAGGCCACCGTGACGTTCTCTGCTTTTTCGGCAGTATTAGTAGAGATCTCACTCACCTCCTGAATAGTGCCAGAGATATCTTCAGCCGAAGTTATCTGCCGCTGAGCCGCCTTGGTAATGTTCTGCACCAAGCCATTAATTTCTCGACTAACGTCAATAATGGCGTTCAGATTAGTTTTGGCTTCGGAGGCTAATAGGGTTCCGTCTACTACCTGCTGCGTTCCTGCTTCCATCGCTGCCATAACTCGGCTGATTTCGTCTTGGATGGTGCTGACAATGTCAGAAATTTCCTCAGTGGCTGAAGCGGAACGTTCTGCGAGCTTGCGAACTTCTTCGGCTACGACCGCAAAGCCTTTGCCTTGCTCTCCTGCTCGCGCTGCCTCAATCGTGGCATTGAGGGCTAGGAGGTTGGTCTGGGAAGCAATCTGAGAAATAGAGGTAACAATCTTGCCGATTTGCTGCGAACCTTCTCCCAAGCGTTTCATCATTTTGGAGGTCTCAGAAATCGTGAGGCGGAGGTCATTAATGCCATCGACTGTGCGATCGACCGCTTCACCACCGATTTCTGCAGTTTGAGCAGCTTGTTTAGCCACATGCTCGGCTCGATTTGCCGCTTCAGCAACATCTTGGATAGAGTTCAGCAGTCGCTCAATTTGCCGCAGGGTACTTTCAATTTGAGAAGCTTGGGTCCGGGCTTGCTGGGCTAACTCATTCGTGTTGTTGATCGAGTCTGTAGTCGATTGATTCACCTGAATAGCCGCAGATTGAATATTCAGGACAACCTTGCGCAGCGAGCTGATCAGGTAGTTAAAGGAATCGGCCAGTGCTCCTAAAGAGTCATTGGTGACTTGAGCCTTGACGGTTAAATCCCCCTTCGCAGCGCCTTTAATCTCATTCAGCAGATTGACAACTTGTTGGGTGATCGCATCTGCTTCGAATTTACGCTCTTCAGCCTGTTTTTCCAGACGTTCCTCAGCCTGCTTGCGCTCAGTCACATCAAAGCGAATGCCGATATATTTGACGATTTTGCCGTCAGTATCAAAGATCGGTGCAATCGTGGAGTCAACCCAGTAGAACGCTCCATCTTTGCGCTTATTTTTAATTTCACCTTTCCAGACTCGACCACTGGAAATCAGGCTCCACATTTCAGTAAAAAAGGGTTTGGCATGATGGCTAGAATTGACAATCCGGTGATTCTGACCTAGTAGTTCTTCGCGACTATAGCCGGAGATCTCACAGAACTTGTCATTGATAAAGGTAATGTTTCCTTTGCGATCGGTTTCGCTCACAATGGCGGCTTCGTCTAAAACATTTTGCCGATTTTTAATTTCTTGAACTAGACTTACCTGGGCTAATGCCAAGGTTTGCAGGCGTTCTTCTGCTTGTTTGCGTTCTGTGACGTCAAAGCGTACTCCAATGTAGCCAGAGATATTACCTTTGCTATCAAACAGGGGCATAAGAGTGGAATCCACCCAATAGAAGGAGCCATCCTTGCGCTTATTTTTAATTTCGCCGCGCCATGTTTTGCCATTGGCAATAGTCGCCCAAAGCGCTGTAAAGAATTCTTTGGAATGCGTTCCAGAATTGACAATCCGATGATTTTGGCCTGACAGTTCTTCGCGGCTGTAACCAGAGATCTCAGAAAATTTTTGATTGGTGTAGGTAATGAGTCCTTGTCGATCGGTCACTGACACGATCGCGGAGGCATCTAAGGCTTTTTGTTGATTGCGTAATTCTGTAATTAATGTTTCTAGCCGAGCGCCCATTGAGTTGACTTGATCGCCTAGCTCTTGCAGAAAGCTGGGGGCTTGAACATTAGAGATGCGAGCATCTAGCTTGCCTGCCGCCAAGTTCTGTACTATCTGAGCGATCGCATGGACCTGTCGTTGCCATTGAGTTTGTTCTTTTTGCTGGCGCTGTGCTTGCTCTTGATTCTGCTGCACCAAGCCTTGGATTCGCTCTGCTAAGTGATTGACCCCAGCTCCTAGCGTGACAATTTCCTGGTTGCCTGCTGCGGGTACACGGGCGCTCAAATCTCCTTGGCTGATTTTTGTGGCGACAGCGGCGGCTGTCAATAAAGGGTGAATCGTTTGCCGAGATAGGCTTGTGGCGATCGCGCCCGCGACTGCTGCGATCAGTCCTGTTGCCACCGATAATGTGATTAAACAGGATGGCTGCCCTGCGGTTGCATCAGGTTGGGTGGTGAAATAAGTAGTTGCTCCGATGGCTAGCATTCCCAGCAACAATATAGGCACAATGCTGAGGCTTAGAACGGTAATCATGACTTTTCGGCCAAACGGCGGTGGGCCTAAAGGCTGCTCTGGCGAGTGACCGAACATCACAGGTTGAGAGGCAGTTGGCGCTGCACCGTAGTTGAGGTTGAGTAATCCTAGCTCGCGGGCCAAAATCAAGCGTTGTTCATCTGCCAGCATTTCATCTCGGAGTCGGCTGGAGTTGATTTCTGAATCTGGAGCAGCGTGAGATTCTGTCACTTCAGCAGCAGGCTCGAAAACAGTCCGAGGCGGAGCCATAGGAATAGCACTATAGGATGTAGCATGCTCAGAGGCATATATTGCCCTCTGGTAAGCGCGGGCGAGCCAGTAGTGAAGATTGGCATCTTGCGGATTGTCTGCTTGTACTTGCTCTAGCAATGCGATCGCTTCTTGATAATGACCCGACTGAAGAGCACGAACACCAGCTTCTAAACTTGGATGAACAGACATGAGGGCAGCCTCTAGAGGAAATAAATAACCAGTAGACAGTAAACAGGCAGTCAACAAACAGGCAGTCAATAAGCAAATGCTTACCAGTGCTGGGATTGAGCGATCGCTTCTGCATCTAAGATCATTAAGAAGCGGCCCTCGTAGTCATATAGCCCTTTGAGTACTGGAGCTAGCTCTGGGCTCACGTCCATAGCAGAAACAATTTGATCTGGATGGAGCGAGACAACTCCCTCAACCTGAGACACCGCTACGCCTACATGTAACGGCAGCAACTGCATATTTTGCGGATCAGGAATTTCTAGAACCAGAATTCGGCCCTGAGCTCGCTGCAATTCCACTACTCCGATGTTGCTCAAACCACCAAAATCTGCAACCACTAAAATTTCCCCTTGCAGGTTAGTTAAACCCAAAACAAAAGAGGCAGTATTAGGAACTGAAGCTAGTAATTGATCTTTTAAGAAGAGAACTTCACAGACTTTAGTCAGCTCGATCGCGAAATAGCTGTCTTTTTGACGAAACAAAAGAAACTGCTGAACGGTAGCAGGCGCAGCAATAGCAGGCACAGGAAGAACAGTCATTGCAAATAGCTACTCTGAAGGATATTAAAACAATTAACCAAGCTTCAAAAATACAGAAGTTTCTATAGTGTCCGAGCAAAGATTTACCAAAGCTCGGAATTCACAAAAAGCGTTGCACAATGTTAAGCAATTGCCCTGAATCAAAAGGCTTAGTCACATAAGCATCTGCACCAATCTCCATACCCCAGATCTTGTCAATGTCAGTATTTTTTTGAGTACATATAATGATCGGGAGCTTCTTGGTTTTGTCGTCTTCGCGCAATTCACGAATTACTTCAAAACCATTAATTCGCGGCATAATCACATCTAAGATTACGAGGTCAGGTAGCTCTTGCTCTTGTAGTTTTTTAATGGCTTCTTCACCATCGTGAGCCTGTACTACGTCAATGCCAGAACTCCGCAAAACACTAGAAATTCTCTCTAGTTCGCTATGTAGGTCATCAACCACTAATACTTTGCTCATTCTTCCACCTGTAATACTTCTGCACTGACTCAACTCAATTAGATTCAATCATTTCAAAGCTAGTAAAATCTATCATTCACTGATAATTTCCAAACACAAGTAGCTCCGTTCCTAGGGTGCTGCTACTAAAATTTAATTTTTAAGTGAATTAACTTCAATCAGCCTTTCAATAGTTTGGAGTAACTGACAGGCATTAAAAGGTTTAGTTAAGTATTCAGTTGCACCTGCTAGCCTACCTTGAACTTTGTCAAAGAGGCTATCCTTGGCCGTTATCATAATGATAGGTAGCTGATGGAATTGAGGTAAATTCCGAATCGTGCGACAGAGTTCTAAACCATCGATTTCTGGCATCAAAACATCTAGTAGCAAAATGGAAATTTGCTCATGATAAATTGCTGCCAACGCATCAACCGCATTACTCAGCGCCAGAACTCGATATTTAGGTGATAAAGCTGTCTGGATTAAGTCTCGAATTACAGCACTATCATCTACTACTAGAACAGTATGTATCGAATCTGGAGAAGAGGATGGCATAAGTTCTGCATAACCATCACGATTGATGGGGCGATCGCTGTCAGTGGAATAGTATTTGTATATTAGAAAAGCTGGATTTTCAGCTACAACAAAATCAAAAAAAGACAGAACAGAAACTTAATATTTGCTTAATCTTTGAGTTGTTCAAGCTGATGCCTGATTAGAAAGCTGCAAAATAAGTCAAATCTTAGTTTCTATCCTGTCTTGAGCTTCACTTCAACTAAAGTTATAAATTCCCTATTCAAACTTTAATTATCTTTTGCTTAACATATCCTAAAAATACGGCGACTTGGCTTGCAACTTAGCTTTGCCCTAAGTTGAACTACTGACTAATACTGTAATAGCTGGCCTCTAAGTAGTAAAAACAGCAGTTGACTAAGCAGAAAAATAGAACTTAATTTGCTTAGAGTTAGCGATCGCACAAACTCTAAAAATGAATAACAATCAGAGCTTCAGCTTTTGCTCATACTGCTGCTTATTCAATCAGAGCTTGATCGGTAGAGCACAAGTGCAAATATAAAGACAAATATAAAGTGGCTGTGCTTTTGGTTCTTGTTAGTAACTTTTAGGGCATCATAAATCAGAGTGAAAGTGCCCTGGGCCTGGTTGCTAGCAAAGGTTAAATGTCTAATCTTTAATAACTGTCCCAGTGTTGATACGGAGGCTAAATCATTGGCTCCAGTTAGTTGCGATCGCAGATGTGTAGCGATGCTAAATCCTTATCCCTAAACACAACCCAACGACCCTTGTTAGTTAGTCCCGAAATTTGAATATCAATGTTCTGTGACATCTGTGATGACAGTCAAGCTGCACCGCAGATCAGGCGCTCAGCTAGCACAGGACTCAGCCAGTAGGTAGCAACCAGTTTATGCAAGCACCCATCCCTAGCAACGAATTAATTAGACTAGCGGCTTTGAAGCAGTATCAAATCTTGGATACTGCTCCTGAAACTAGTTTTGATGACATCACCCGTTTGGCTGCTCATATTTGCCAAACCCCGATTGCTTTGGTGAGCTTGGTCGATGAAAATCGGCAATGGTTCAAATCTAAAGTTGGGTTGACAGCCTGTGAGACCTCACGAGAAGTTGCCTTCTGTGCCCATGCGATTTTGCAACCGCAGTTGTTCCTGGTTGAAGACGCTTTACTAGATGATCGCTTCGCGACTAATCCTTTAGTTGTTGATGCTCCCCACATTCGTTTTTACGCGGGCGCACCTTTAGTCACTCAGGCAGGATTTCCTTTGGGGACGCTCTGCGTGATTGATTATGAACCCCGCACCTTAAGTCCGGAGCAACAAGACGCACTGCTAGCCCTGAGCCGTCAAGTGGTGACGCAATTAGAGTTACGGCTCAATCTCCAAGCTTTGACTCAAGCTGTTAGCGATCGCCAGCAAGCGGAGAAAGCCCTTGAGGAAGAGCGCACTCTCCTCGCCACCGTATTGGATTCCACGGATGACCTAGTTCGCAACTTTGTTTCTACCGTGCTAGAAACAGCTAATGCTTTGGTGGTGGTGCTCAATCCTCAAGGTCAAGTTCTTCGGATCAACGAAGTCTGTACAGCGACAACTGACTACACCTTTGAAGAAGTCAAAGAAGAGTATTTCTGGGACTGGTTTATTGCTCCCGATGAAGGAAAGCAGGTCGAGGCTATTCTACAGAAATTGCATTGGGGAGATGCAGCCAGTCAGTATGAAAGCCAATGTCTAACCAAGTCAGGACAGCACCGCACGATTGCTTGGTCACACACGGTTTTGTTAAATACAGATGAATCTATCAAGCACATTATCTGTACAGGCATCGATATTACAGAGCGGAGAAATGCTGAAGCGGAGCGCGATCGCTTCTTTACGCTCTCGCTCGACATGCTTTCTATTGCTGATTTTGACCACTATTTTAGATACCTCAGCCCAGCTTGGGAAAAGAACCTAGGTTTTACCAATCAAGAGTTATCGGCTCATCCCTGGAGTGAATGGATACATCCAGACGATCAAGAAGCTACCGCAGCAGAACTAGAAAGATTGAAATCAGGTCTAGAAACACTCTGCTTCGAAAACCGCTATCGCTGCAAAGATGGTTCTTATAGATGGCTTTCTTGGAAAGCTACGCCTTTAGTAGAACAGCGATTGATTTATGCGGTCGCTCACGACATCACAGAGCGTAAAGCTTCCGAAGCAGAAATACGGCAGACCCAAATGTTTTTAGACTCGATCGTCGAAAACATTCCGCACATGATCTTTGTGAAAGATGCCAAAGAATTCAAGTTTGTTAAATTCAACAAGTTCGGCGAAGAGCTGACGGGTCTTTCTAGAGCTGAAATGATTGGCAAAGATGATTATGACTTCTTTCCAGAATCAGAAGCCGACTTTTTTAGAGCCAAGGATCTAGAAGTAGTACAGGTTAAACAGTTAGTTAATAGTTCGGAAGAAAAGATTCGCACCAAGCACCGAGGCTCAAGAGTTTTACATACCAAAAAAATTCCTTTACTAGATGCCACTGGAAACCCGCAGTATCTATTAGGGATCTCGGAAGATATTACAGAGCGCAAGCGAGCCGAAGCAGCCCTACAGGAGAGCGAAAGGCAGTACCGCTCTGTGGTCGAGAGTATTAAAGAAGTCATCTTCCAACTGAGTGTGGATGGTCGCTGGACTTTCCTCAATCCTGCTTGGACAGAAATTACTGGATTCTCTTTGGGAGAATCGATTGGCAGCCCCATTACTGACTACTTGCATCCGGATGAGCATGAGTCTACCCACGCCCAACTGCAAGCGATCGTGAGAGGAGACATAGAAGCTTTTCGGCAGCAACTCCGCTTTTTCACCGAAGCGGGCGAACTTTGCTGGCTAGAAATCTATATGCAACAGATGTGTGCAGCAAATGGCACCGTGATGGGTGCATCTGGCACGCTGAATGATGTGACGGAATGGGTGCAAGCCCAAGCGGCCTTAAAAGAGAGTGAGGCCAACTTCCAAAAGATGGCGATCACGATTCCTGGTATGGTTTACCAGTTTCTCCTGCGCTCCGATGGCTCGTTGGCTTTTCCCTTTATCAGCCCTGGGTCACGCGAATTGCTGGAGTTGGAGCCAGAAGTCATTCAACAGGATGCTGATGCCATTTTTAGCCTAGTCCACTTAGAAGATCGCCCAGGTTTAGATCAATCTATTGCAGTTTCAGCTCAAACCTTAGGGTCGTGGACCTGGGAGGGAAGATTTGTTTTGGCCTCAGGCCAGGTGAAATGGATTCAAGGGGCGTCATGTCCGTCTCGGCAAGCTAACGGAGATCTCCTGTGGAATGGCATCTTGATCGACATCAGCGATCGCAAATGGGCCGAGGAAGAGCTGCAAAAGTCGAACAAGCGCATCATCAATATTTTAGAGAGTGTCACTGATGCGTTTTTTGCGCTCGATCGCGATTGGCGCTTTACTTACGTCAACTCGCAAGCTGAGCAGATCTTATTTAGAGATCGAGCCGAGTTGATTGGTCAGCGGATTTGGGACCAGTTACCGGAGACTGTAGGATCTACATTTCACCGTGAGTATCACAGAGCTGTGAGTGAGCAGGTAACGGTACATTTTGAGGAATTCTACGCACCTCTAGAAACGTGGTTTGAGGTGCAGGCGTATCCTTACCAAGATGGCCTCTCGGTTTATTTCCGAGATGTAACGGCTAGAAAGCAAGCGGAAGTAGCTCTGATTGAGCGATCGCGCCTCTCAACCTTAAGCGCTGAAATCGGGATTGCCTTAGCCCATGGCGGAGATTTACCAGAGGTGCTGGATCGCTTTGTTAACGCCGTAGCTCAGCAACTCGAAGCCGCCTTTGTACGCATCTGGACCTTCAACGCCGATACGAATTTATTAGAGCTACAGGCGATCGCAGGACAACACAGCCATACAGAAGACTTTCCCAGTTTGATCTCTTTGGGCATCTCTATTGTTGGCTTCATTGCCCAAAATCGTACGCCTTACTTAAGTCATGATGTGTCCAAGGATTTGTGCATTGGAGCTACCGAGTGGGTGCAGCAAGAAGGGATGCAGACCTTTGTAGGCTATCCGCTGATTGTGGAAGATCGGCTCGTCGGAGTGATGGCGCTCTTTAGTCGCAAGGTGATTACAGACACAGTCCAGAACTTTTTAGGCTGGGTAGCCAACAGTATTGCAGTTGCGATCGACCGAGCTTGGGCGCGAGAAGAGTTGCTGAGTCGGCGTGAAGCTTTAATGTTGCGCTTAGCCAATCAAATTCGTAACTCCCTCGATTTAGACACCATTTTAGAAACGGCTGTCACTGAAATTCGCAGTTTGTTAAAGATTGATCGGTGCCATTTTGTTTGGTGCTGGCCGCATCCAGAGCAACCCACTCTAGCCGTCACTCATGAAGCTCGGCATGCCACTCTCACTAGTTTGTTAGGAGATTTTCCGCCCCAGTACACTGATTTGGTCGTGAGACAAGTTCTGAGCGCCGATGTCATTCAAATCGATGATGCTAGCAATGAGCAGAACATCGATGTGGATGTGAAAGCTCTGTTGTCCCATTTAGGCATGACTTCGCAATTACTGCTCCCCTTAGAAACTCGTTCGGGACAATTTGGAGCCATTGTTTGTAGCCATGCAAGTGGCCCTCGGCATTGGACTGAGGTAGAAGTAGAGTTGTTGCGAGCCGTGACAGACCAACTGGCGATCGCGATTGATCAAGCCGAGCTGTATGCTCAAACTCGTGCTGCTGCCTTTGCAGCCCAGATGCAAGCAAAACAGTTGACAGAGGCGCTACAACATCTCAAACACACTCAAACTCAACTGATTCAGACCGAAAAGATGTCTAGTTTGGGTCAACTAGTGGCTGGGGTAGCTCATGAAATCAACAACCCGGTGAACTTCATCAGCGGCAATCTCATCTACGCCGACAACTACATCCAAGACCTACTCGAACTACTGCATCTGTACCAAAAATGCTATCCCGAGCCTGTGGAGAGTATTCAGCAGCAGATAGAAGAATTGGATGTTGAGTTTATGACAGAAGATTTATTGAAGCTGCTTTCCTCTATGAAAATGGGGGCAGACCGCATCCGCCAAATCGTGCTGTCGTTGCGCAACTTCTCCCGCTTAGATGAAGCCGAGATGAAACCAGTCAATATTCACGAAGGCATTGATAATACCTTATTAATTTTGCAAAACCGCCTCAAGCCTGCGGGAAGTCATCGAGGCATCGAAGTGGTGAAAGAATACGGAGAACTGCCTTTGGTGGAATGTTACGCAGGCCAGTTAAATCAAGTGTTTATGAATATTCTTGGCAATGCAGTGGATGCGTTAGAAGAACAGCCACAACTGGGTCAGATTACAATTCGAACCGAACTGCTCACTCCTGAATTAGCCGCAGCTTCAGAACTGTTAGGCTTAGCAACCACTAGTTCTAGTCCGCAAGTTTTGATTCGCATTAAGGATAATGGTCCTGGTGTGAGTGAATCTGTAAGAGGACGTTTATTCGATCCATTCTTCACGACAAAGCCAGTAGGAAAGGGTACAGGTTTAGGGCTTTCCATTAGCTATCAGATTGTTGTAGAAAAGCACGGTGGCACGCTTCAGTGTGTTTCAGAGCCAGAGCAAGGGTCAGAGTTTTGGATTCAAATTCCGATCACTCCTCCTGCCGCTCTAAGACCCGTAGAAACCACCACAGTTGATGTCGCCTAAACAAAACTAGACGGCAGTAGTTTCTACATCCACAGGCCACATCCACAAATCACATCCACAGGATGACGGCATAAGCTAGTTTAGACTCTACCGCAGCGCTCTCTCGTTTATTAGGTAACTAATAGAAGTTAAGCTCAATACTTTTGGATTTTTCTACTGCTACTTCCCTAAAAGTAGATAGTGATAACAATCAAGACCTTATAACTTATGCCTCCAATTCAGGATAAATTTCAGCAAGCTCTTACTGAATTGATCGCAGCACGGACAGGATTACAAATTCGTCTGCAAGATCAGCCTAATATTTACAAGAAGATTCTCAGCAGAATGCAGAGCCTCAAAATATCTGAATTGGCTCAATATTATAAGCTTTTAGAAATGCCTACGCCTCAAAGCGATCGCGAATGGCAAGAATTAATTATTTTGTTAACCACAGGCGAAAGTTATCTATTTCGTGACCAAGGACAAATTACTTTACTAAAAAATAAAATATTACCAGAACTAATTGACTACCAAAAAGATTTAAAAGTTAAGCAAGGAAAATCTAAAGCTTCACTCAAAATTTGGAGTGCTGGGTGTTCTACGGGGGAGGAAGCTTATTCGCTGGCAATCTTGGTGCATGAGTTGTTGCCAAGACAAGATGACTGGAACATCACTATCTTAGGAACTGATATTAATCCTGAAGCGATCAAGAAAGCTAAAAAAGGTAGCTATAGCTCTTGGTCTTTCCGAACGTTTGGCGCTGAATTACAGCAACAATATTTTTCTCCTCATCGATCCGGATGGGAGATCAATCCAAAAATTCGAGAAAGGGTGACGTTTTATCCAGGGAATTTGATTCAAGATAAACTTCCTAATCCTCTATCTGATATTTGTGACTTAGATTTAATCCTTTGCCGTAATGTATTTATCTATTTTGATGCTGCGGCGATCGCGGTAGTTTTGCAAAAATTTTACAATTGCTTGAGGCCTGGTGGCTATTTAATTACGGGCCACGCGGAGCTGTACAATCAAGAACTGACTCAGTTTCAAACCCGAATCTGGCCAGAATCGGTGGTGTATCAGCGCCGTATTTTATCCACTGAACCCAATGCTAATCCAGCCAGAAGTCAGGCTCATCAGCTAGGCTCCCAAGAATTCAAACTTCAGCGAGCGCCCACCCAAGAAGTTAAGCCCATCGGGAAAGAGCCATTGCAAGCAAGTTCGCTCCCCAGCCTTGAGGTAGGTTATAAATCCACTCACAGGACAGTTGGTGAGTTAGATACAAACTCGCAGGCTCACTCTAACGCCTCAACCAAAATCCACTTGGCCCTATATCAAGCGTCGCTCACACAAGCCGAAAATTTGTTGAGAGATGGTCTGTGTGTATTAGCTCTGCAAGCAGCAAGCCAAGCTATTAAGTATGACTCAATTAGTTTCGATGCTTATTACTTAATGGCTCAGGCCCATGCTAACTTAGGGCAATATCAGGAGGCAAAAAACTACTGCCAAAAAGCAATTTCCTTAGATATACATTCTATTAAGCCTTATTACTTACTAGCTAAAGTGTCTGAAGAAGAAGGAGACATTGAGTCAGCCAAGTCTATCTTAAAAAAAATTATCTATTTAGATCCTAAGGCGATCGCTGCTTATCTGGATTTAGGCGCAATTTATGCAAGAGAAAATGACATCATTAGGTCTACAAAAATGCGTAGTACAGCATTAGATCTCTTGAAGGAAATTTCTTCTGATACAACTGTAGAATACCAAAATCATTCAGCAGCAGGTGACTTACTACTCTACGTCAAGAAGTTATTGAATAAAAATACTTAACTAAAATTACTTGACTATCATTTCTTAAATCTTAAAAAAATTACTCATCTGTTATAAACCAATGTTGCCGACTCCCTATTTAGTCTTCAGTTTACATGGTTCGCTCTATGGGCTAGAAGCTAACCTAATTCAGGAAATCTTTTATCTACCAGAACTCACAACGGCTGTAGAGATGCCGCCAGATTTTATTGGCTTGATTAATCTTCGGGGCAAAGTGCTGCCTGTTATGGATCTGAATCGTCGGTTTGGGCGGCAACCTCAGGATTATCAGCTTAGCGATAGTATTATCGTGCTGGAGTGGCAGGAGCTAATGATTGGCATTTTGGTCAATCAAGTTGATGAAGTTAAAAATCTCGATTTGGCCAGTATTGAGGTAGCAGTTCCTTATGGTAGAGAGGCAGAAACTACATCGAGGTTCACCGCTGGGATTGCCAAGGTTGATGGCGAAATTATTACTATTCTTAACCAGAAAAATTTAGTGCGGTATCCCTCAGTAAACGAGGTTTTGACGTCCTTAGAGGGGGCAGTAGAGCCAACAAGCCACTCGACATCAGAGTTCTGCCCTCATCTCACCGCAGCCGAAAAAGCCATCTTACGGGAACGAGCCGCAAATTTATTACAGTTACCTCAGAATCAAGATTTTACGGGATTGATTCCACTTGCTGTGGTGGGGCTGAATGGAGAATATTTTGGCCTAGATCTCAAGTTTGTCCGTGAATTTACAGATATCCGCAAAATTACTCCAGTTCCCTGTTGCCCAGATCATATTATTGGCAATATGAACTTGCGTGGTGAAATTGTCACACTCATTGATGTTCGCAGCCTCTTGAATTTAGCGGGCAACCCCAGTCATTCTGGCATGAAAGCCATGATCGTGGACATTGACGGACTAATCGCTGGAATCACTGTAGATGAAGTATTTGATGTGAGTTATCTTCAGCCCGGTGAGCTAAAAGCTGTGCCCACGACTCTGTATTCAGAAGGTAGTAATTTTCTTAAAGGTACAGCTTTCTATCGGGAAAAAATGATGGGAATTTTAGATATGTCAAAAGTTTTAGATCAAGGTAACTTATTCGTGGAAGAAGAACTATAGATTTCTTGATTAAATTTCAACTTTCACTTGATTCTAGTTTTAACTCTTATTAAGAGCTGTATTTTCAAGTTTTTATCGCAGCCTATTTCTTTAAAACAAATCTAAAAGAAACTATTTCTAATTTTTAGTATCGTGAAATTTTATCAATAATCTATAGTTTTTAGGCAGGAATGGGATTTCTTAAAGAAGTCAAGCTTGACTGAATATTGCTTTGTGGTCAGTGAGCCATGAATTTAATGTCTTTTGTTTAAATTAAAAATTAAAAACAGTGTAAATACTGAGATTCACTGGAGTTTGTGAAATCTTTAAAAGTGCTCCGATGTGCAAAATATTAAGTAGTTGTTTTAGGCAAAGCGATCGCCAGAAAAATACAATAATTTGTACTGCAATCATAAAAATGCTGAGCCATAGGAAATAAAATGCTGCACAACAACATGAAGTTGAGTCGAGTTGTACCCATTGGATTTGGGACTATTTTTGCCCTGATGATTGGTGTTGGTTTGGCCTCAAAGCTAAGTATGCAGGTCTTGGCTAACTCAATGGCATCGGTTAACCGCACCTATCAAATTAAAGGAAGTCTTCAAGAGCTAGAAAAGTCTTTGATTAATGCTGAGACCGGCCAACGTGGATTCATTTTTACAGGCAAAGAAGAGTTTCTAGAACCCTATAACGCAGCGACGACCAGCCTTCCGACTGATATTAGTCAGTTGAGAAGTAAACTTAGCAATGAAGAGCAAAAGCGATCGCTGGTTGAGGTCGAAAGATTAACCCAGCAAAAATTAGATGAGCTGGCCCAAACCATTGCACTCAAGCGCCAAGGCAAAGAACAGGAACTCAGAGCTTTAGTTTTGTCTGGCCTAGGCAAAACCGTGATGGACAACATTCGCCGCGAGCTTAACAAGATGCAATCCGTCGAGGATGACCTATTGGTCCAGCGGCGGGCAGCAGCCACACAAGCTGAGCAACTTGCCTCTTTGATCTCCCTAGGGGGAACTTTAGTGGCAATTATTTTAGGCTCCTCAGTAGCGATTTTTATTGCGCGGCGGGTAGTCCAGCCGATTAATCAAGTTGCAACCGCGATCGCTAGCTCTGCTTCAGAAATTGCGGCAGCCGTTGAGCAGCAGGAGCACACGGCTACCCAGCAAGCCGCAGCCGTCAGCGAAACCACAACCACAATGGATGAGTTGAGTGCTTCTTCCCGGCAGTCAGCTCAGCAAGCTGAAGCAGCAGCAAACAGTGCCCAACAAGCGCTTATTTTGGTTGATGGCAATGGTTTAGGTGGGCGGCAGGGAGGAGAGCATAATTCTAGCCTGCGCGACAAAGTAGGACAGATTGCTGAGCAAATTCTGCGCTTAAGTGAACAAACAAATCAGATTGGCAGCATCTCCAGCTTGGTTAGCGATCTAGCCAACCAAACTAATATGTTGGCCTTGAATGCGGCTGTAGAAGCAGCTAGGGCGGGAGAACATGGCAGAGGTTTCGCTGTAGTCGCTGCCGAAATTCGCAAGCTGGCTGATCAAAGTCGTAAGTCAGCAGAACGAATTAGTTCGCTTGTTTCTGATGTTCAAAATGCAACGAACTCTACCGTAATGGTGGCCGATGAAGGCACAAAAACTGTGGAGGGAATTGTGACGGCGATGAACAATATCACTGTCAATAACCAACAGATTTCGCTGACTGCAAAACAACAGGCGATCGCGATTGAGCAAGTTGTAGATGCAATGATTTCTCTCAATCAGAGAGCCCTAGAAACAGCGAGCGGTATTAGTCAAACCAAGGCCAGTACGCAAAAACTGAACGAAGCTGCCTACGACTTAAAGGTAGTGGTGTAGTGAATTCATTTAAATGGAATTTATTTCATGTTTGAAGGTATGACCCTGCGAATTAAGCTCATTGGTGCATTTCTTTTTAATGAAGCAGCGTCGCATTGGAAGAATTTAATCTAGATATTTCAAGTAGGTTGACCCCTGATTATGATGATCGACGACGATGAACTCCGGAGTATCTTTAAAACTGCCAGCGAAGAACATTTACAGCACCTCGAAGCAGGCTTACTGTATTTGGAGGAACATCCGAGCGATCGCACTAGATTAGAAGATTTACTGCGAGAAGCGCACAGCCTGAAGGGTGATGCCAACATGCTAGGAGTCAGAGATGTCGGCACCTTGGCGCACCAGATTGAGGATGTTCTAGGAACGGTTAAGCGTGGCAACATCAGGCTAGCGGCAGTGAGCGATCGCCTCTACTACGGCTTAGACGCAATCCGTAAATTAGTGCATGAATCAGTCACAGGAGAACCTGCTGACATTAATGCTTTCCACGTCCTCGCTCATTTAATGGGAGCACCGGAATCAGATTCTTCGTCCTCAGCCGTCTCTGCTGATCAGTCTGCAAGTACCACATTTTCCTTACCTACCGCCACAGATCTCCAGGGAATTTCCACTGATACATCTTTAGTAGCGAGCGACAGCGCTAGTGATACCGCTGAAGTACTAAACGGCCACCTGATACAGCCTGTTGATGCAGAAACCCCAGTAGATGCTGATACTGCTGATTCAGCCACAACGATTCCCTTGATTGCGGCTGAGGGATTACCTCACGAGGGCAGCCATGTGGTTATCGGCGAATTTGTGACTGCTGAGCTGGGAGAAAACAGCGGAGACAACGGTTATCATCTTCTCTCAACTCAAGAACCTCCGACTCTCAACTCCACAGCAACTCCTGCGGCCCTTCCTCAAACTCCAGGGACAAATTTGCCAGCGGCTCCAGCGATCGCGGATGCTAACAATTCAGGTGGCTACAAGATTGAAACAATTCGAGTTGAGACGCAAAAACTCGATGCTTTGATGATCCAGACAGGTGAGCTAACCGTGACTAAAATCCGGGTGGCTCATCGCTTAAGTGAGATTGAAGCGATCGCGAGTTTGTGGGAAGAATGGAGTCGCGATACCTTTGTCAATCGGTTTGTCTTCAGTTCTAGCGATCGCCCCGCCACCCAGAGAGACCTCAAACAACTGCAAACGTTTTACCAACGGACAGAAGAACGTCTAGATCGGCTTGGATTGCTCATTAATCGCTTAAAAAGTGATGCCTACGAGGATAATGCTCGCCTAGATATTGTGGCCAGCGAACTAGAAGAAGGCGTTCGGACTCTGCGCCTCTTGCCACTATCCACGATTTTTCAATTGCTGCCGCGCATCGTGCGAGACTTAGCCAAGCAACAAGGCAAAGAAGTCAATTTGATCATTGAGGGTGGAGAAACCCGGGCTGATAAGCGGATACTAGAGGAGATGAAAGACCCCTTGATGCACATGGTTCGCAACGCCATTGATCATGGTCTAGAATCTCCCACAGAACGAGAAAAATTAGGCAAGTCTCGGCAGGCTACGATTCGCCTCAAGGGCTACCAAACCGCCACCAATATCGTCATTGAAATCAGTGATGATGGTCGGGGTTTAGATGTTGAGAGTATTAGGCAGACAGCCCTCAAGCGAGAGGTAATTCGAGAAGCAGATTTGGCCATTATGACTCCCAGCCAAATTCAAGCACTCATCTTTTCGCCCGGATTTTCCACCCGAAACTTTGTTACCGAAATTTCTGGCCGAGGAGTTGGGCTAGATGTGGTCCGCACCAATGTCGAGCGCCTCAAGGGTACCATTCAAGTAGAGTCGCAGTTGGGTCAAGGTTGCACCTTCCGCATCCAAATGGGCACAACCTTAGCGACAGCTCATGTGCTAATTGTAGAAGTGCAGGGGCGGCCTTATGCGATCCCCGTAGAAGCCGTGCATACGACTTTATTAGTGCAACCTCATGAGATTTTTGCCATCGAAGGGCGGGAAACCGTTATCCTGGCAGACCAACCTGTGTCGATTGTGAAATTGGCGGATTTGCTAGAACTAAAATCAAGTCCACCGTCGCGTCCTACCCAGCCTGGTTTCAGCTCCAAGTTATTACCCTGTATCATCTTGAAGGTGGGCAGCGATCGCGTCGGGCTACTGGTAGAGGCTTTACTCGACGAACAAGATGTAGTGCTCAAACCCCAAAGCAAATTACTCAAGCGAGTCCGGAATGTGGCTGGAGCAACGATTTTAGGGACTGGCGAAGTTTGCATGGTGCTCCACCCCCAAGACCTGCTCAAGTCAGTGCGGCAGCGAGCTACCACTTTGGTTCCCAAGGCCTTTGCAGAAGTGCAAGCACCCAAACAAGTAGTCCTGCTCGTAGAAGATTCGATCACCATTCGGACTCAAGAGAAGCGCATTTTGGAGAGTGCTGGTTACGAAGTAGTGACAGCAGTGGATGGCTTAGATGGCTTCAACAAGCTGAGAAATCGTGAATTTGATGCTGTAATTTCCGATGTCCAAATGCCCAACTTGGATGGTTTGGGGTTAACTGCTAAGATTCGTCAGCATAAAGAATATAGCGAGCTGCCAATTATTTTGGTCACGTCTTTAGCAACCGATGAGGATAAGCGCCGAGGAGCAGAAGCGGGAGCCAACGCCTACATTACAAAAGGTACTTTTGACCAGAAGGTGTTACTAGACACCTTAAGGAGACTTGTTTAGATGTCGTCTTTGCCAATTCGGGTTTTTCTGGTAGAAGATTCTCCAGTATCTCTGGTTATCCTGCAACGGATGCTTTCTTCTTCAACAGACATTCAAGTTGTTGGAACCGCCCGGAATGGTATTGAAGCTTTGCAACTGATTCCCCAAGTGGAACCGACCGTCATTTGCACAGATTTCTACATGCCAGGGATGGATGGGCTAGAGTTTACCAAGCAAATCATGGCAGAGTATCCTCGCCCCATCTTGGTAATTAGTGCCTCTGTCCAGCCTGACAACACGCATAATATCTTTCAGTTGCTAGAAGCGGGAGCGGTGGATGTTTTCCCAAAGCCCGGTGCAGGGTTGGCCACTGACTACGAGCTAGTCAAGCAGGAATTAATCACTAAGATTAGAGTCCTGTCTGGTGTGACTGTCTTTACAAAGCAGCGTCGCTTCCCGGTGACTCAGTCTCCATCTTCAGGAAGTATGCCCAGTGGCAACTATCCAACCTCTACAGGGTCGCGTATCGGGTTGAATACAGGGCCAAAGCGAGTACTAGCCATTGGAGCATCCACAGGTGGACCCCAAGCACTGCAAGCAGTTTTGAAACCACTACCTGCCAGCTTGCCCTTCCCAGTCTTGTGTGTGCAGCATATCAGCGAAGGATTTTTGCAGGGATTAGTGAATTGGCTTAAGGCTGAATGTCGATTGCATGTCAAAATTGCTCAAGCGGGTGAAGTGCCGCTGGCAGGAACGGTATATTTTGCCCCGGAGCGATCGCATTTAGAACTCGATCGCCAAGGTAAGTTCCTTTGCTCAGTTTCGCCCTTGGTAGATGGGCATCGCCCCTCGGTCACGGTGACCTTTAACTCTGTGGCTAAGTTTTATGGTAAGGCGGCAATCGGTACTCTGTTGACTGGAATGGGCCGAGACGGTGCTGAGGGCATGCGAGCGATCGCTGAAGCAGGCGGCCTCACCATTGCTCAAGATGAGAAAAGTAGCATCGTGTTTGGCATGCCGAAGGAAGCGATCGCGCTGGGGGCCGCACAGCACGTACTACCCGTCAATGACATCGCCAATTTTATTACTAGCAAAGTCTTGCCCAAAAAGTTGTAGTTGCCAAAAACCAAAAGCAAAAGTTTGTAGGAGCGGCTGAAATCGATACAGACCGTGATCTTACTCACTGCATAACCTGTCGAAATAGGTAATAAACAGAGAAAATATTTAAGTATGCTATTTAACTAAGTGCGTTAACTAAGCAGGATTAGCTCAGTAACTTTCAGAGGAATCTGTACTCGTTTCCATGACAGACCTATCGAAGCTTAAAATTCTGTTAGTAGAAGATAGTCCTGTCAGCCAGAGAGTCGTGGTTAGACAGCTTAAGAACCTAGGTTGCGAACCTGATGTAGCAACTAACGGTCAAGAAGCTTTGGCGCTCATGGCTCAGGCAAATTACACCATCGTCCTGTTAGATTGTCAGATGCCTGTCTTGGATGGCTACGCTACTGTGGCCGCAATCCGTCGCCTAGAAGGGCAAAATCGACAAGCCGTAGTGATTGCGATGACTGCCAATGATGTCCAGGGAGAGCAAGAAAAATGCCTTCATGCGGGCATGAACGACCTTCTCAACAAACCTTTTAACGAAGCTCAACTCGTTGACAAGTTAAAGCGTTGGAGTCACGCTTGGGTGTGTGACGCGATCGCGCCTCCAGAGACGGAGCCAGTTGCAGAAACGACAGGGGTTGTGACGCCTGAATTAGCTACGAGAGTTGGCTTAGACCTCGATCGATTTCAACGCATCACTCGTGGCAACGGTGCATTTCAGCAACAAGTACTACAGCTATTCCTGCAAGATACTCGGAAAAACATTTCTCTGGCCAAGGCAGCCGTACTGAATCAAGACTTGAAGACCCTAGAGCACAAAGCTCATCAAATTAAAGGAGCTAGCGCTAATGTTGGGGTCAAAGTCATTCAAAACCTAGCTGAGCGCATGGAAAAGCAGATTCAACAAAGAAGTTGGGAAGAGATCACAACAGGCATTACTGAAATTGAGCAAGCCTTGAACGAGATTGACAGTCTGATTGCCGCTTAACTTAGCTTGGTTCAGACCGATAAAATACTGGCTCGAAAATAAGTTCTCGCAAAATATAGGCTCTGGTCCTAGATATTCAAGCCAAAGTCTTCCAGAAATAGCCTTGCAGCCAACTTTAGTTGGAGCTGCCCGGAGCCTGAGCGCCAACAAATTTTTGGATTAACTGGCGCAATTGAGTGGCATCAAACGGCTTAGTCAAATATTCTGACGCGCCTGCGAGCCGCCCTTGAACTTTATCAAAAGCGCGATCGCGGGCCGTCAGCATAATGATGGGCAACGCCTCAAACTGAGGTAATTTACGCACGGTTCGGCAAAACTCTAGGCCATCAATGCCTGGCATAGAAACATCTAGAAGTAAGAGCGCTACCTTTTCGCGACCTAGAACTGACAAGGCATCTACAGCGCTATCGGAAACCAAAACCCGATAATCTACCGCCAAAACTCGCTTAATCAGTTCTTGCATGACAACGCTGTCATCTACGGCAAGAATCGTTGCTTGATAACCTAAGTCTGAGGACATATTCCTATCTCTAGTCTGCTGACGCAGTCTAAATGAACGCAATGGAGCGAGATAACCCAAGGAGGGAATGCAAACTGAAACTAGAAGCGATGGTTCGGTTGCATATCCTTATTGTCGCCTCCAACCAATCGATTTAACCTCAGAGTGCCCAGTTTTCCCCACGGACCAACAAGAAACGCGATCGCGAAGGCGATGAAAACTTCGTGGCAGCGATGCTTCATCTGAGTTAGTCAAGCGGAAGTTTGAAAAAAAGTTAAGTTACTGGCTAGAAAGTGCTTGACAGACTATGGGATTTTGCTGCTATTATTGTCAATGTGAATCCAATGGGGCGTCGCCAAGTGGTAAGGCAGCGGGTTTTGGTCTCGCCATTCCTAGGTTCGAATCCTAGCGCCCCAGTTGTTAAATCCAAATAATTATACTTTATTCTAAGCAGTTTACTGCCATAGGTGAGATAGTTCTTACCTGAAGCGCAGTTTAGAATCAAAGTTATGTCCCCAAGTGCACCAAAAGTCCTCGCCCTTGACTTTGATGGAGTTCTTTGTGACGGGTTGCTGGAATATTTTCAGACCGCATGGCGAACTTACTGTCACCTTTGGAATAGCCCTCATGCTGTAGCCAATCCAGAAGCTAGTCAAGAAGTGGCCGAGCTGTTTTACCAACTCCGTCCAGTGGTGGAAACAGGTTGGGAAATGCCAGTTCTAATCCAAGCGATATTGCTAGAGATTCCGACTGCTAAAATTTTTCAAGATTGGCCTGCGATCGCCCAAGAAATCCTACTTGAAAGTAACTTACAGGCCATAGAAGTTGCTGCTGCTCTCGATCAAGGGCGCGATCAATGGATTGCTACCGATTTGAGTAGCTGGTTAGCTCTACATCGCTTTTATCCTGGAGTGATTGCTCGACTTCAGCAATTCTTGGCTGCGTCAGGGCAACCTGTGATTGTGACTACGAAGGAAGGACGGTTTGTTGAGCAACTGTTGCAGCAGCAAGGCATTGAGCTAGCTCCTAACCAAATTTTTGGCAAAGAAGTGCAGCGACCCAAACACCAAATTTTACGAGAGTTGCTGGCGACCCCTGAATATCACCTCACAAATGCTGCTGAGCTGTGGTTTATTGAAGACCGCTTAAAAACCTTACAATCGGTACAAAAGCAGCCTGATTTAACAGAAGTCCAGCTTTACTTAGCAGATTGGGGTTATAACACCGCCACAGACCGCAGCCTAGCTGCTCAAACCTCTCGGATTCAACTGCTCTCCCTCGCTCAATTTAGCCAAGAGTTTGCTGCTTGGCCCTAGGAATTGCCCCATGCTTGATCTGACTAAACTAGCGCAGCAGATGCAGGGAATTAGCCAGCACTTAGCGGACGAAGCAACTGCTTCGCGGCAGCGCTTGGAACTAGCCCAAAAATTACTAACCCAAGCTCAATCTCGGCAAGCAGAACTCGTCTTGCAACGACAAACCTGGAGCGATCGCTTGGGCTTTGCAGCAGCGGAACCTGTAGAACCACTCACCACAAGAGTCAATTTGGGAGTCGCTCCGGCTATTCATACCGCGATCGCCACCGATGGATCGCAAATTGCTCCCAGCCACCATGAGATTGCTTACTGCTACTTGATTAATGTCGGGCGAGTCGTGCTGCATTACGGACAAAGTTTGCATCCTTTGTTGGATAGCTTGCCAGAAGTGTTCTACCGTCCTGAAGACCTTTACGTTTCCCGTCAATGGGGAATTCGCACTGAGGAATGGATGGGGCATCGCCGTACCGTTTCAGAAGCAACGGTATTGGCAGATTTGGCGTGTCAGGTAAAGCATGAAGTAGGAAGCAAGCAAGATGAAAGACAGGCGGCAGAACAAGTTCCCCTACTGGCGATGGTAGATGGTTCGCTAATTTATTGGTTTCTGGAAGCGCTACCGAATGAAGCTCGCGATCGCTTGTTGCCAGAGATTTTACAGGCTTGGGAGCAACTGCGATTAGCCAAAATTCCTCTCATTGGTTATCTCAGTGCTTCTCGGAGTGGTGAAGCCCTCAACTTCTTGCGCTTACAAACCTGTCCTCACCCTGCCCCCGACTGCGCCACGTACTGCCCTGGCCAAAGCGATCGCGCTCCTTGCCATGTGTTTGACCCGCTACGAGATATTGCGCTGTGGTCCGCATTTCTCGAACCAGGACAACGTAGCCCACTTTGGCGCAGTTCGGCTCGGATTTTAGATCTGTATGGTCCTCATAACATCTACTTTTGCTATGTCCACGTGGGCACTGAAATTGCCAGAGTAGAATTTCCTGCTTGGGTGGCGGAAGATACTACTTTGTTAGAGATGGCCCTCAGCTTAACGCTGGCTCAAGTGCAGAAGGGCTACGGGTATCCAGTCGTGTTGGCGGAGGCACATAACCAAGCGGTGGTCCGGGGTGGCGATCGCTCTCGCTTTTTTGCCCTTTTAGAGCAGCAAATGATTCGAGCGGGGCTACGAAATATTGGTACGTCTTACAAAGAAGCGCGCAAACGGGGCAGTATCGCCTAAAGAGCCACGCTATTTATAGCGACGAGAAAAAACAGCGATCCCTGCAACAGAAGTTAGCTACTGGAGGAGTTAGCTACCAGTAGGGCGAGTCTTAGTAAGATTCAGACTCATCGACTAATTTTTCAATCAGCAAATCCATCTGACGCTGACGCTGACGCAAAAAAGTTTCGCATTGCCGCAGTTGGTCAATTGCGATCGCAAATTGATCAAAAACCTCAACGAGATCTAGATCTCCTGCCTCAATCTGACCAATAATCGTTTCAATTTGGTCCACCGTTGTTTCATAACTCCAGTCCGTCTGGGATGAAGTAGAGGGTGAATTGGCACTGGCTACGGTGTCAGTTGGTTTAGAAGTGCTTTGATTCAAGCTTGTTAGGTCGTTCATAGTACAGTTGAAGACTCACTGGCATTAGGCTTTGCCGGTAAAATTTCGGTCACTTGAACTTTGAGCTGACCTTGCCCTAGGGTAATCGATAGCTCTTGGCCCAAGTGTAACCCTGTGGTAGAGCGGGTAATGGTGCCATCTCCCTGTCTGACTATGGCATACCCTCGATGCAGAACTGACTGGGGATCAAGATTGGCCAACTTTTGCTGTAGGGTTTGACAGTGATGCGTGGCTTGTTGAGATTGCCGTAGGGCACCTTTAATTAATTCTTGACGCAGCCAGGCTAGGTTGCCTACCTCCCGTTGCAATTGCCGCTCTAGGGGCAACCTGCGCAGGCGATCGCGCAACTGGCGTAGTTCTTCCTCTACTCGGCCAAACTGATGGTTCGCTGCCTCTTGTAAAGCCATCGCTCGCTTCTGATGTTGCGTGTAAAGGTCAGCTAATTGTGGCACAGCTTGCTCTGCGGCGGCTGTGGGAGTGTGAGCATACACATCTGCGGCTAAATCTGCCAACGACTCATCCCGCTGATGCCCGATGCCAGCAATCACGGGAATGGCACAGTTGGCGATCGCCCGCACCACCCGTTCGTCGTTAAAGCAGGCCATATCTTCAGTCGCACCCCCACCACGGGATAAGATCAGCACCTCAGCTCGTCCATCCCGTTCAACCCGCTCGATCGCATTCACAATTGAGACAGGAGCTTGATCCCCTTGCACTAAGGTGGGTGAAAACAGCACCTTTAAACCGGGATAACGGCGCTTGAGAGTACGTTGAATATCCCCCCAAGCCGCAGCCCGCGGAGATGTGATGACAGCAACGGTTTGTGGATGTGAGGGGAGCGATCGCTTACGTTGGGGATCAAACAATCCTTCCGCTTCTAGCCGATGCCGCAACTGGCGGTATCGTAAAGCTCTTAAGCCCTCACCAGCCGGTAGTGCTTGCCAAACAATTAATTGATAGTGCCCCCGTTGAGGATGTAGATGAATCCGCCCTAGAATAATGATCTGTTCGCCTGGGGTGGGTAGGGTTACTACTTTGCCGAGCTGACTGCTCCAAACCACACAGCTGATGGCAGCCTTAGCATCCGGATCTTGTAACGTAAAAAACAACCCACTCCGATAACGGTTAGCACTCGAAACCTCTCCAGTAACCCAAATCTGCTGCAACTGACTGTCTTGCTCTAGCAGGGCTTGAATATAGGCGGTCAGACCTGCCACTGAAAGTGCTGTATCGGGAACTAGGAGATCGGGAAGGTAGAAGGTCATCGTAACATCATCTAGGGGCTATGCCCTCGTCATAGGGGTCTACCGAAGTGCCTGAAAACCTTAATTCTTTCTTAGTACGTTCGTACTGAAAACAAGGTAAAATTTTAGAGGGAGCAATTAGACTGCTTTGCCTGTTTCCAGAGTAACGAGACTTCAGCTAATTGGATAGATAAATTTAACTCTATTACGGTAATTTCGCTGCTGTTGTCACCCTCATATCGGCTCTAAATTTCTAGAATAGAGTCTCACCCCTCTGTCTTGTCCAGCCTGTTACATCCTGCAAAAAATCCTGTCTTGAGGCGTTAATGGCTACCAAAATTACTGATAACCCCGATAAGCAAAAAGCCCTAAGCCTAGTGCTCACTCAAATTGAGCGTAACTTTGGCAAGGGGTCAATCATGCGTTTGGGAGATGCTACCCGGATGCGGGTAGAGACGATTCCCACTGGAGCGTTGACCCTCGACTTGGCCTTGGGTGGTGGGTTACCCAAGGGGCGGGTAATTGAGATTTACGGCCCTGAAAGTTCCGGAAAAACGACCCTAGCTCTGCATGCGATCGCGGAAGTGCAAAAAGCCGGGGGAATCGCCGCCTTTGTAGACGCTGAGCATGCTCTTGACCCATCCTATTCCGCAGCGTTGGGCGTTGATATCGAGAATTTGCTGGTTTCCCAACCCGACACAGGCGAAGCAGGTCTAGAAATTGTTGATCAACTCGTTCGCTCTGCGGCTGTCGATATTGTCGTAATTGACTCGGTAGCAGCCCTTGTACCGCGCGCGGAAATTGAAGGCGACATGGGTGACATCCACGTCGGTCTCCAGGCTCGGTTGATGAGTCAAGCCCTGCGGAAAATTACTGGTAATATTGGTCGCTCTGGTTGTACTGTCGTTTTCCTCAACCAGTTGCGTCAGAAAATCGGCGTAACCTACGGTAATCCTGAGACCACAACAGGGGGTAATGCTCTCAAGTTCTACGCCTCGGTTCGCCTCGATATCCGCCGAATTCAAACCCTGAAAAAGGGCACTGAAGAGTTTGGGATCCGGGCTAAAGTGAAGGTTGCCAAAAACAAAGTGGCTCCACCTTTCCGCATTGCTGAATTTGATGTCATTTTTGGCAAAGGGATTTCGACGCTGGGTTGCTTGATTGACCTCGCAGAAGAAATGGGCGTGATCACTCGTAAAGGTGCTTGGTACAGCTACAACGGCGAGAATATCAGCCAAGGCCGTGATAATGGCATCAAGTACATGGAAGAAAACCCCGAAGTCGCTAAAACCGTGGAACAGCAAGTCCGCCAGAAGCTCGAAATGGGCGCTGTGGTTTCTGCTAACTCCGTGGCTCCCCTAGAGGTTGAGGACGAAGAAGCTTTTGTTGAAGAAGAATAAACCTAACCCCTGGCCCCTTCCCTACTAAGGAAGGAAGCAAGATTTGAAGTTAGCCTCCTTGGAAAAGGGGGTTTTTTATTGGTGTTTTTGTTCAACTAGTTGCCGTACAAGGGCGGCTAATTGCTCAGCGCTATCTGCTACGGCGAGGGACTCTGTTTTGGTTGCCATCTCTTGCAAGAGATTAGGCGATCGCAGCAGCTCCAGCACTTTCGCTTCTAGTAGTTCTGAGGTCAGGTCTGCTTGGCGATAGACTTGGGCGGCTCTTGCCGCTGCAAAGATAGCCGCATTATGCGCTTGGTGATCTTCGGCAGCGAAAGGGTAAGGAATCAAAATCGAGGGGGTGCCTGTGATGGCTAGCTCCGTCAGCGAACCCGCTCCAGCGCGGCTAATCGCTAAAGTAGCTCGTTGAAACAATCCAGCCATGTTGTCGTAGAACGGCAAGGCGAAATAATGTGGATGTTGCAAACTTTGCGTCTCTGGATCACTGTCCCCCGTGAGATGGACGATCCAAGCACCTGCCGCCAACCAGGCTGGAGCGGATTGCCGCACCATTCGATTCACTGCAACGGCCCCTTGGCTACCACCAACGACCACAATTAATGGGACATCAGCGGGAATAGGCAGATCCTCCAACGGCTGATTGGCTGCGGCTCGGAACTGCGATCGCACTGGAGTTCCGACGTAGACGTTGTGAGCTTTAGGCAAATATTGGGCTGCGCTTTCAAATCCTAGGGCGACTGCCGTACACCAAGGGCTAAACCAGCGCGTAACTTTCCCTGGTAGAGCGTTGGATTCGTGCAGGATAACGGGTAAACCAAGCGATCGCGCCGCAATGATGCTCGGTCCCGCAATATAACCGCCTGTCGTGAGTACGCCTTGAAAATTGCCTTGCTTGAGTAAGTGGCGCACCTGTCCAATCGAGCGAATTAAACGGAAAAGAATTTTGAGCGTCCCTAAACCTAGCCGTTGTTGAAAGCCTTCGACCGGGATAGTTCGTAGCGGATACTGAGCGGGAACGAGTTGAGTTTCGAGCCGATTCGGTACACCTAGCCACTCGATTTTGTAGTCAGGGAGTTGCTCTGCTACTGCGATCGCCGGGAACAAGTGACCGCCAGTGCCACTCGCTGCGATGAGTAATCGAAGAGGAGAATTTGCCGCAGGACTATTCATGGGACACAGTTCAACTACTAGGCGATCGCTTAGGGTACTCTACAATGCAGGAAGCAGTTACAGGCTGCGATTGGAGATCAAACTGTCCACATCGCCGACTTCGCATCCAAAACGTTGATCGTTGCTACTCAACTATCCAGGCTATCACTTATGCACAACTCGCTCACGGGTCTATGCCGCAATCTCCAACCTAACTCCCGCCACATCCGGGCAAAAGCAGGGACTTGGCCGCTCCTGGGTCTGCTGACGCTAGGATTGACTGTTTTTGCGGGAGAGGGAGTGCAACCTGTAGCAGTGCAGGCTCAAACTAGACCAGTAGCGCCAGCCACGACAACCCCAGCGGCCCCAGCACCCCTGAAGAATTTACTGGCTCAAATTGATGCGGCTGCCAATAGCCACAATCTTTCGGAAGTCATGAAGTTCTACGGCTCAAACTTCAGTCACTCGGACGGTTTAACGCGCCAAGGAGTTGAAAAAGCCTTAGCGGCGTTGTGGAAGCAGTATCCCCAGATCAACTACCGCACCGAGCTAAAGTCCTGGAAAGCCGAAGGAAGAGGCTTTACGGCGGAAACAGTGACTTACATGAGCGGCGTGCAGCAATTAGGTGAGCGGAACTTAGTTCTGAACACAACTCTGCGATCGCGGCAACGGCTGGAAAACCAGAAAATTGTGCGGCAAGAGATTCTAGCTGAGGAGACTCAGTTGACCACGGGAGAAGCGCCCCCCCGCGTAGAAATCACGCTGCCAGAACAAGTGCGGCCCAACCAGGAATACAGCTTCGATGCGATCGTGCGAGAACCTTTGGGAGACAGCCTCCTCTTAGGAGCAGCCGTAGAAGAACCGATCAAACCGAACAATTATCTCAACCCCGCTACGTTCAACCTAGAGCTGCTGTCGGCAGGCGGCATTTATAAGGTGGGTCGCGCACCTGCTAGACCGGAAGATCGCTGGATCTCAGCGGTTTTAGTGCGAGAAGATGGCATGACGATTGTGACTCAACGCTTACGAGTTGTAGGTCAACCTGTTGCCACTCAACCTCCCAAACCTTCACGGTAAGCTGAATCTGATGTGAGTCAGCAAGCTGAAATTGGGGTGTGATTGTGGTTGCGATTAAAGATCAAGTCGTTTTAATTACTGGGGCTAGCAGCGGCATTGGAGCGGCTTGTGCCAGAGCTTTTGCTGAGGCTCGGACCAAGCTGGTGTTGGCGGCTCGTCGGCGCGATCGCTTAGAACAGTTGGCAGATGAGCTAAATCAAGAGTTTGCTAGCGAGATTCATCTGTTGCAGTTGGATGTGCGCGATCGCCCTCAAGTAGAAGCTGCCCTCCAATCGCTGCCCGACTCTTGGGGCAACATTGATATTTTGGTCAACAATGCGGGCCTGAGCCGTGGCTTAGACAAGCTCTACGAGGGCGATGTGCAAGATTGGGAGGAGATGATTGATACCAATATCAAGGGCTTGCTCTATGTGACTCGCTCTGTGGTGCCTGGGATGGTGGCGAGAGGCCGAGGGCACGTGATCAATATTGGTTCGATCGCAGGGCATCAAACTTACCCCAACGGCAATGTTTACTGTGGTACCAAAGCGGCTGTGAGAGCGATTTCGGAAGGGTTAAAGCAAGATTTGTTGGGTACGCCTGTGCGAGTCAGTTCTGTTGACCCTGGTTTGGTGGAGACAGAATTTAGTCAGGTGCGATTTCATGGAGATGCGGAGCGGGCTGAGAAGGTATATCAGGGGCTAATACCTTTAACGGCTGAGGATGTGGCGGATGTGGTGTTGTTTTGTGCGACTCGTCCGGCGCATGTCAATTTAAGTGAGGTTTTGTTGTTGCCAACGGATCAGTCAGGGCCAACGTTGGTGCATCGACGTTAGTTAATCCGAGCCTTGAGGGCACCTGCCCTCAAACTCCCGCTGAGGGACGGTTGCGTCCCCCAGACCCCCTCCAAACGAATCTATGTGTGAGTGTTTCGAGTTTGGGCGATCAGAAATCTTACTCTCTCACTCCTCACTTTTTCATCCCTCATCCTTCCTACTTCATCCTTCTTACACTTCCGCCCCAATTCTCTCTGCATGAGGCAGGTTTGTTGGGGCGCTAATGGCGGCATAGAGACGGTTGAGGGCATTGACGTAGGCTTGGGCGGAGGCCACGATGATGTCGGTGTTGGCGGCTCGCCCGGAGAAGACGCGATCGCCGTGACGTAAGCGAATCGTGACTTCACCGATTGCATCGATTCCAGCAGTGACGGATTGGACTGAGAACTCGATGAGTTCGTTGGGCACGTTCACCACGCGGTTGATGGCTCGGTACACAGCATCCACAGGGCCAGTGCCGATCGCGGCATCGGTGAGTTCTTCGCCTTCGGGGGTGCGGAGGCTGACGGTGGCGGTAGGACGGGCGCGATCGCCACAGGAAACCTGCACTAGTTCTAGCCGGAATAATTCGGGAGCCTGCTGAATTTCGTCGTTGACGATGGCTTCCAAATCCCAGTCCGAGATTTCTTTCTTCTTATCTGCCAGTTCTTTGAACCGAACAAAGGCTTTATTCAAGTCTTGATCCGACAGCTCAAAGCCCAATTCTTTTAAGCGAGTGCGGAAGGCATTGCGACCTGAGTGCTTACCTAAGACGATTTGGTTATCGGTTAGCCCAATGGATTGGGCATCCATGATTTCGTAGGTAAGCTTGTTCTTCAGCACTCCATCTTGGTGAATCCCCGACTCATGAGCAAACGCATTGGCACCAACGATCGCTTTGTTGGGCTGTACCAACATGCCCGTCAAGTTAGAAACCAAGCGGGAGGTTTTGTAGATCTGGCGGGTGTCGATATTAGTTAGCGATGCTTCTGAGTCAGCAGGACGACCGAGGAAGGGGTTAAAGTACTGCCGCCGCACATGCAAAGCCATTACCAATTCTTCTAGGGCGGCATTGCCAGCTCGCTCGCCAATCCCGTTAATGGTGCATTCTAGCTGGCGGGCTCCATGCTTCACGGATTCTAGGAAGTTGGCGACGGCTAAGCCGAGGTCGTTGTGGCCGTGAACGGAAATGATGGCTTGGTCGATATTAGGGACGTTTTCTTTAATGCCGCGAATCAAAGCGCCAAATTCGCTGGGTACGGTGTAGCCAACGGTATCAGGGATATTAATGGTGGTGGCACCTGCGGCGATCGCCCGCTCTAACACTTGATACAAAAATTCTGGCTCAGAGCGACCTGCATCTTCAGGCGAGAACTCCACGTCATCAATTAAGGATTTGGCATAGCCGACCATTTCTTCGGCGATCGCCAGCACTTCAGAGCGAGACTTTTTCAGTTTGTGCTTGAGATGAATATCGGAAGTGGCAATAAAGGTGTGAATCCGACCATGAGCCGCTGGCTTGAGAGCTTCTGCTGCGGTCTGGATATCTTGACGAGTTGCTCTAGCCAAACCACAAATCACCGGGCCTTGTTCGGTCCCTACAGTCTGAGCGATTTTTTGGACGGCTTCAAAGTCTCCAGGGCTGGCAAAAGGAAATCCTGCTTCGATGACATCAACTCCCAGACGAGCCAGTTGTCGGGCGATGGTCAGCTTCTCCTCCACATTCAGCGTGGCTCCGGGCGACTGCTCACCATCACGCAAGGTCGTATCGAAAATAATAATTCGGTCTGGTTGGGGTTGAACTTTCATAGCAGATTTAGCCAACTTGAGTGCAAGTGGACAACACTTTTCTTATTCTAAGGAACCCCGTTGACGTTTAAGGTGCAACTTTTAGAACTGAGAATCGAATTTCTCAATTTTGGGCCGAATATCGTTGAGGTCAATATAGCGATCGGTGGCGTTGCGAAGTTCACGAGCAATCATGCCCTCTGTTGATACCACTGTAATATGAGTGCTCTTGGAGCGGAGTAGTTCGATCGCCCGCTCGAAGTCACCATCCCCACTAAACAAAACCACGCGATCGTACTGCTCAACAGTGTTGAACATATCGATCACAATCTCTATATCCAAATTGGCTTTTTGCGAGTAACGACCCGAATTGTCGTCGTAATACTCTTTCAGAATTTTGGTGCGGACGGTATAGCCTAGACTAATCAGGGCGTCACGAAAGCCACGTTGGTCTTGAGGATCTTTAATTCCGGTATACCAAAAAGCATTGACCAACATGACATCCGGATCATTTGTAAAATGTTCCAAGACACGTCTTGGATCAAAAAACCAACCATTTTTTTGTTGCGCATAGAACATATTGTTCCCGTCTACAAAAATAGACAGACGGTTCATTGAGCAAGGCATAGAAGCTTAGACCTAATAAAAATTAGAGAATTAATTTGAAAGTTATGGACTTTATCTACTTGTCTATATAGGTGGTCTACTAGGCAATTGTAGTTAGCCCACATTAGAGCAGTTACTTGTGGATAGAGGCTAGCTGCCTGCGGAATTTATATCTAATCAGTTCTCTATTAGCTGCTATTGTCTCTTGGCTCTACCTCTATCGAGCGAGATAAAGTTGAGCCATCCTAAAGTATGTTTATGAGGGTACATAATTTTGGGTTGTAGGTTGTTGTAGGTTATTTAATGTAAGTGTACAGAATATAACTCTAGAGGTTGTTATCAGTTCATCTACATTGAGGCGGGTTTGTATATAAGCTTCAGATTTTTGGGGAACTAAGCCCCTTTAGACTGCCATCATTATAGAGACCTACTCTCTAAGATGCATCTGGGGAAAACCTCAAGAACTGACTTAGGGTTCTAGCTTGAGATATGTTTCTATTTTTAGCTTTACGGCTCGGCCTGCTGACCGCAACTACTTATACTAGAGTTCTCTAGTTTCGTTGAATGCCATCAAACAAGAAGGCGGATGGTTCCTCTATAGGCACAGTATTACATAAAGATAACCTGTGCTCTTAGTCAGGGTTTGCTAAGTTGATTAGAAAGAACTCGTCCAGGTTAAGCAAATCTAAAAGCGATTAAATCCTATTCCTGAACATTGATAACTCATCTCCAAACCAACTCAAATTGCTTAACTTCAAACGAGTGACAACGCCATAAGTCTCTGGATGAAACCAGCTAAATCACTGAGACAACCCATGCCAAAAGAACGAAGTTTGCTGCCAGCGCAGAAAAACATTGGTACTACAGTTCGGCCTTTAGTAACTGAAAAGGTAAAGTCAACGAAGCCTGCACAGCGGTTTCTGAATCTGACTAACTTGGGTCACATCCTAACAGGCGTCTGGGCAGCAGCAGCAGCGATCGCGACGGCCACCAATATTCCGCTAGGCCAAATTATGGAGCGGCAAGCCCAAACTCTATTTTTTGAGTTGCGGGGTCCCATTGCAGCACCGAGCAACATTGTAATTTTGGCGATCGATGATGAATCAATGTCTCAAGGGCAGTTCTATCGAGCCGATCCAAAGCAATATAAGTCGCTCGCGGCTCTAGAGACTTGGCCTTGGAAACGAGCCGCTTACGCTGAAGCCATTGACAAGTTGATGGCTGCTGGAGCCCGCTCTGTGGCTTTAGATATTGAGTTTACAACGCCCAGCAGTTATGGCACCAAAGATGATGAGCGATTGCGTCAGAGCTTACAGCGCTATGCAGGTCGCGTCACTCTAGCCACTAAGTACGAAGACATCATCAATGATCAAGGCGTTACTGCCCAGTTGACTCCCATTTATCCTCGTTTCCGCACTAATCCTCTTTCCGTGGGTTCAATTAATTTCCTGCTGGAGCCTGACAGCAAGGTGCATCGTCTAGGCAATCAATATTCTGCGCTTTTAGCTCAAGACCCTAACTTTGCTAGCGGATTACCTCAAAACGTACCTGATTTTGCTGAGGCGACGCTCAAGGCAGCCCAAGTAAAGCCTAGCAGCTCTCAGGGAGACCATATTTTTTTCTATGGCCCCGCAGGAACCTTCAAGCAAATTCCTTTTTGGCATGTGCTTGACCCTAGCTACTGGAATAATTACTTGAAACCAAATCAAGATTTTTCTTTCAAAAATAAGATTGTCTTGATTGGGTCAACGGCTGAGATTTTACAAGATTTTTTACCAACGCCCTTTTCTGCTAACTGGCTAAATTCTCAGGCCATGCCAGGGGTAGAAATTCATGCCAATGCGATCGCCACTTTAATGGAAGGTCGGGCGATCGCGGACGGGATTCCCGATCGGTCTTTACAAGGAATTTTTTGCTTAGTTGGTAGTATCGGCGTCGGTTTTTTATTGAGCTTCCCCAAGCGACCCTGGCTTCGGTGGCTATTAGTCATTGTCGCTCCTTTGAGCTGGGGGGGCGCTACTTACCTTATCTTTTCTTACGGTGGGTTGATTTTGCCCACGGCCTTACCAATCACCGCGATCGCTCTTAGTGGGCTTTCCTACACGTTTGCTAGCTCCACCCTTGAGCATTTCAAGAAGCTAAAGTTATGGCATACCCTTAAAAAATATATTGATTCTCCTCTCATCCAAACCATTATTAGCCAAAGTCAACAGGGACACGTCGGAGATCTATTACGAGAGCGAGAGACCGCCATCTTAGGCACTAAGCTTGATGGTCGGTATGTAATCACAAAGGTTCTAGGGTCAGGCGGATTCGGCGAAACCTACATTGCTGAAGATACCCGACGTCCTGGCAATCCCCAGTGTGTTGTGAAGCGACTGAAAACAGCCACCAACAACATCAATCTTTTAGAGATGGCAAAAAGGCTGTTTATCGGGGAGGCCGAAACTCTAGAGCGTCTTGGCAAGCACGATCAAATTCCTCAACTATTGGCCTATTTTGAGGAGAAGGAAGAGTTTTACCTAGTTCAAGAATTCATTCCTGGTCGTCCTTTAAGCCACGAACTGACTTTAGGTAGACAGCTACCCGAAGCTCAAGTTATTGACCTACTTAAAGACTTGTTGCAAGTTCTTGCCTTTGTCCACAGTCAAGGCGTTATCCACCGAGACATCAAGCCTAGCAACATCATCAGACGGTTAACGGATGGCAAACTAGTCCTGATTGATTTTGGAGCTGTAAAGAGAATTCCTCACCTAGCCGAAAATGACACGCCAGACAGCATCACGGTTGGCATTGGTACTCAGGGATATATGCCCAGCGAACAATATGCTGGTACTCCGCGCTGCAATAGCGATCTGTATGCTCTCGGTATTACAGCCATTCAAGCTCTGACTGGCATCCCCCCCAGTCAGTTCAAAAAAGACCAAGCAACTGAAGAAGTGTTGTGGCAGCATAAAACTGAGGTAAGCCATGAACTGGCAATCATACTCAGCAAACTCGTGCGTTATCACTTCAGCCAGCGCTACCAATCTGCCACTGAAGTTTTAGAAGCACTCCGAAAGCTAACAAGTACTAATCATTCAACTAGTTTTAACGCAGCGAATGGGCTTTCCCCTCTAGATATAGCCTATATGGATGTGGATGCCTCTACAGACCCAGTGTCGCTTACAGATGCTGCATTTTCTACAGTGGCTTGGCCCAATACTCTTGAAGGAGAAACAGAATCCACGGAGATCAGTGACCCCGTGGATAGTTCAGTAGATAGCTAAGGCGATCGCCTTAGTCTATTTATTTGTCAATTGGAACCCGGCCAGGAAACTTACCCTCGGTTGCCCCACCACCTGGGAAGACACCATCATTGGCTTTACCAGGAAATTTACCATCATTGGCTTTACCAGGAAAATCACTACCCGGTGTTCCGCCATTAGGTGGCGTATTGCCAGTTGGATTGGTTGGATCTGTAGGTTGACCTCCGCCAGTCGGATTGGTTGGATCTGTAGGTTGGCCTCCGCCAGTCGGATTGGTTGGATTGGATATAGGGGTAGCAGGCGTTACTGGAGCTTGGCTAGGAAAATCGCCTCCCGTATTTCCTCCGCCAGGGAAGTTACCTCCGGTGTTTCCTTGACCAGGGAAGTTACCTGGCAAAGTCGGATCAATCGGCACTACTGGCACTCCTGATCCGGGTTCAACCAAGATAGGTGAACTCGGAATGATTACATCCGGTGAGCCGCCTGGGGGAGTATCAGTGGAAAGGTCTGGTAAAGCGTCAATAGGAGGATTTACATTAGGCTGGCCAATACCTGGATCATCTCCTTGAGTTTGACTGGGAAGGCTGGAGCCTGGAGTAACAGGAGAATTGGGGTTAGGAAGGGTATCAGGTTGCTTAGGCACCACGGGCAGCTCATCCGTGGGCGAAGGGGGCGTATTTGACCCTTGGGCAGGGGTGGGGGTAGGGGGAGTGGGTGTGGTGACTACGGGCGGCGTAGGAGTGCTAGGTTGCGAAATTGGAGTTGCTGGCTCTATGCGGCGAGGGGTGAGCAGTCTGGTGTCTGTTGGAGCAACCGTCCTTGGTCTCTGCCCTAAGGAGTCTAGGGGACGAGGAGTTGAAGTGACTGGAGTGGGTTCAGGCGGTGAACTGATAGCGGGGTTGTCGCTAGGAGGTGGGTTTTGAGTAGAGGTGACTGGCTCCGGCGGTTGAGTCGCAGGTGGGGTAGTGCCAGCGACAGGTGGAACGCTACCAGAACCAGAACCAGGTTGTTGCGGTGAGGCTATGGTTTGATCGGATTGAGTTTTCTCTGGGTCGATAGCTCGGCGTACATCCACAGAATTGAAGACGCGATCGAGGTTGTTAACGGGAAAATCAGCTGACTCAGAGGGCAAACGGACAAAGGTTGGGTTTTCGATGACGTTTGCGTTTTTGAAGGAGGACTGGCCTTGCAAAGCCTCTACTGTCTCAGCTCGAACTGCCGCGATCGCCTCATCTGAGGGACTAGCAGCATCCTTTTGCGTGAGATTCAGCCCTTTGACTAAATCACTGGTTTCATAGAAGGTATTGAGATCAAAGTCGTAGACTTGCTCAATCCGGTTTTTGACTATAACCGCCAACTGGCCAGCTCGTAAGCCTTGGCTTTGAGAAGCATCACGGTTATAAATTACCATTGGCCCTTGCGGGTTATTGGTCAGTGCCCCAACCAGGGTGGTATCTGTGTCAGGAATATAGCGGACAAACAAAGCAGAACCTTTAATGCCCGCCGCTGCATTGGGGGTTCTTACTCCTGTAGGACCACGACCAGGCGGAATGAGGAGTAACATCGTGCCATTAGAGAGCTGAAATGTACGGGCATTAGGCACGAAACGAAAAACGGCTTGCTCACCCACACGAGCTAAAGAACCGTCATTAAAACGTAGCTCTGCTAGAGAAGCACGCGCCGTTGCTAGAGCATCGCCAGGAGCCATTGCATCAGAAACTCGTGCCGATCGAACAGGTCGGGTTTTTTGCATTAACTGCACACGATTCCGGAGTGCCTGAATGACAGCACGAGTCAAGGGAGTTTTGGCATCCGCAGGCTGCGTAAAGCTCCCAATAGTTAGACCCGACAGCATCAGAGCAAGGAACAGAGCTAATTTTTGAGACATAAGCGGTTCCTGGCGGTGCAACATCAAAATTTTATATGAAAGTTTTCCGATTTCCGTATATTCCCCTAAGGAAATATACATACAATCCAAGATTTGAATCTATTGACGAAAATTTTCGTCCGTTCTTTACTAACCAAGATGAACAAATTAGCTGGATTTCGTCTATTCCCTATATTAGGAATCACAACTTATCGGTAGGCATCCATTCAGGCGACGATCAACTTAGTTTGGTAGTTCCCTAAAACAAAAAATTTAAGCTAAAAACCCTGATTTATATTTCGTGCCACCCTAGCAACTAAGGAGAATTACTTCTACGATGAGTTTCGGCTGGTTTTTCAGTAAATATACGGTATCCAACTTGCAAGTTTATCTACGCTTGTTTTATCATCCGCACCTCAGACTTTGGCAACACCTAGGTCTATGGCTGAGTCTTGCAGGTAGTTCAGCTTGTGCTACCGCAGCAACTGTTCCAATTCCGGAAGCTACTGTTGAGCCAACAGCCAATCCGGTTGTTTTGCCGCTGCCAAAATTTTTACAACCTGATAATAGCCTAGGAACAAAGCAGGATTCTGTATCCTTAGATGTAGGCTTCAGTTTACCAACCGTTGAAACTGAGATCCTATGGTCAGAGGTGACAGTAGAGCCATCCTTGACCAATCCAGCCTTAGCGAATCAAAACTTGCCGCTGAGATATCTGTCTCAGCTAAACGCGCCTTCTGAGGTTGAGGTGCAATCGCAGCAAGAGCGTCACCTGGAGCAAACATTAGCAGATCCAGAGCTGGGTAATTTGCGGTTGCAAAAACCAGGCGATGCCGCCCAGGAAAGTTCGGGAGAGCCAGAAGAGCCTGGAAAAACTACTGGTAATGAGTCTGATACATCTGATACAACAAATACAAGTAACTCTGAAGCAGAGCCACAAGCTGCTGATCCTGAGTTAGGCAACTTGCGCCTACAGGAGTCTGTAGAGAACAGCAATCAACAACTTGACCCAGAACTCGGTACACTGCACCTGAGACAACAACCTGTGCAGGCTGTTCGTTCCCAGCGAACTGTTTACTTGCAAGGTCGGGTTGATTTTTTCCAAAGTGACAACATTTTTTCCAGTGTTGACCCCATTAATGACAGCTTGATTCGCACGGGACTGAGCCTGTGGGCAACTCCAGCGATCGGGCCTAAAACCTATTTAATTGGCTCTATCAATGCCAATCTGATCAAATATGCCAACTTGGATGACTTCGACTACAACGAAGTACGGGTTGGGGCATCCATCTATCAACAACTCACTCCCAAAATGTACGGGGAGGTGGGCTTAAGCAATCAACAGTTATTTACGGCTGGAGGCGGCGATCGCTTCCTAAATGACAACTCCATCCGTCTGGGTCTGGGCCGCCGAGATTCTCTTGGCAGCGCGGTAACCATTGATAGCTTCTACCAACTGCGCTATAGCTTTGCTGATCCGAGCGATCGCAGCCGAGTGGTCAATGCCTTGGGTGCATCTCTGAATTACAACCCGACTAGTAAAGTTCAGACAGGGCTGGACTATCAGTACGTACTATCGAGCTTTACGGAGCAAGGACGGGAAGACAACTATCACCAACTGCTGGCTCGTCTAAGTTATGACTGGTCTCGCAACAGCCGCATTACGGTATTCGGAGGCTTCGGCTTCGGCAACTCTTCTAACCGCAATGTAGATTTTGACAGCTCTATTCTGGGCGTCAGCTTATCTGTCAACCTGCCCCTCTTCTAACTCCCTCACTCCTCACTCCTCACCCCTCACTTCTACAAATAAGAACACCAATCGCTCCAACTACCAGCGTAGAGTTTGCCTTGATCAATGCCCGCCAGTTCTAGGGACAGTAGATTGACGCAGGCTGTCACGCCAGAACCACAGTAAACCAAAATTTCTTGAGCTGAAGCGACTTCAGTCCAGCGATCGCGTTGCTCTACTGTGGGTCGCAGATAGCCTTGCTCGTTAGTGACTTCTTGCCAGGGGTAATTCACTGCACCGGGAATATGACCTGCCACCGGGTCAATCGGTTCGCGTTCCCCTCGGTAGCGATCGCCTTCGCGGGAATCCACCAAAGCTACATTCGGTAAATCTTTGCGGGCTTTGACGACGTTAATATCAACCACTTGCTCAGGCTGGAGTTGCGGGGTAAAGTTCCCTGCTTGGGGAGTTGGCACCTCTGCGGTGACGGAATACCCTGCCGCTTGCCAAGCTGCAAAACCACCATCTAGTACCGCAACATTGCTGTGGCCAAAGTAGCACAACAGCCACCAGAGGCGAGAGGCAAAGGCCAAGCGAGAGTCATCGTAAGCTACGACTAAAGTTGGCCCAGAAGAACTCTCAGAATTAACTCCGATCGCTCGTAACTTAGCGCCAAACCCTTCTGGATCTGGTAATGGATGCCGTCCGCCATGTTGACCTACTGGGCTTGATAAGTCGCGATTGAGATCTAAATAATAAGCGCCTAGAATATGGCTGGTTTGATACTGCTGCTGCCCCAACTCAGGCTGCATCAAGGCAAAGCGACAATCCACTACTACCACTTGCGGATCGTTGAGATGCTCCTGAAGCCACGCAGCAGATATAACAGGATGGAAGACCATAAGACCGAAGATTTAGAAGTAGTTGCCCCTGTAGTCTTACCCTGTTATGCGTAGAAGAGTTCAACTTGATCAAAGTTTGCTGGTCAGAACTTTCATCGCCATATTTTTATTTGCCCTATTCATAGGGGGAACTGTAGTCTGGGCAATTGGTGGTGGGGACAAATCCCCTGCCTACCCAACCGTGCTGAATGTAGCTGTAATTGTCGGCTTGGCGATCGCGGATTTCATTCTGGTTCCTGTGATTTACTATCGCTGCCCTACTTGTAAGCGCAAGCTTCCTAGAGCTTCAGCGCCAAAATCCGAAGTTCACTATTACTGCGCTGCTTGTAACATCGAGTGGGATTTGGGCTTGCGTCCAGGCAGGTACTAAGCTAGGGCAGGGATACAGCGCTAGGTTATCTGACAGCAGAGTTAGAAGCAGCTGTAGCCGTGAGACGTTGATAACGAGCGATTTTGATTTGAGATTCTGTTTGCTGGAGGGCGACTTGCCAAACTTGATAACCACGCGGATTCAGGTGTAAGCCATCAGTGGTCAAGGCTCGATTCAAGGTGTCTTGCGTGTCAGTGAAGTAGGGGTACAGATCTAGAAAACTTACTTTTTCTTGTTGGGCGATCGCGGCAATGCGTTGATTCAAGCCGCGAATCCGACTACTGGGAATCGCAGCATAGCGAGTCGGCAAAATTGACTGCACAACAACCTCAGCGCCAGGATGCTTCTGATGAAGCTGTCGCATAATTTGGCGCAAATTACTTAAAATCCGTTGGTCGCTATGACCCCGACGCAGATCGTTGATGCCAGCCATGACGTAAATAGTGTCAGGCCGCGTCTGAGTAAAGGCTGAAAGCCGCTGGAGAATGCCACTTGTGGTGTCGCCCGAAATTCCTTGATTCAGCCACAATTGCCCCTCAGGTAGGCGTTGGGTCGGGAACCAGAGGCTAAGCGAGTCTCCCACGACGACCGAGAGGCGATTGTCTCCTTGGCCTCGTGCTACCGCTCTGGCTTCTAGCTCTAGTAGTTGTTTCCATTGGCTGTAGCTGGGCTTCGTTGTGGCTTGAGACCAAGCTGAGTAAAAACTATTGCTAGCAATCCGGGTGTAAAGAGTACCTGCTCTTAGAGCTTCTAGTCTTTGGCGATAGAGCTGGTTACCCGATCGCGGAGCCAAAGCCTGAGCTTGTGGTATATCGCTAAAGTTAGGAATCAAAGCAGGACTAACTTTAGAAACCTGCTGACTACCACGCTGATCATCTAGAATCGACGCGATCAGGTTGTCTTCTTGAGCGTGAATTTCTGTAGCAAGTTGTGGGCTGGGCGCGATCGCCTCCACCTGAGCTGCCCCTATCTGAGCGGTGAGCTGAGGCTGACATCCGGGTTGGCTAAATTCTGGAGCACCAAATTCAACTCCGGTGGTAACCTGGGGTGAAGCTAAAGCAACCGTTTGAGCTTTGGTTAAATTGTCTGCTGCGAATAAGTAGCTAATCTGAGGTATTTCTGGTGCTGCGGTCTTAGCTAACTGACTCTTCACTAAAACATCGGCTACCAGCAGACAAAGATCGCTCATAAAGTAACTCCATCACACCTTCCCTTACCTTTGACAGGGAGAAGTGGATGGAGTCAGGAAATTTCACCAACGATTTATTTCAACCAAAAAATTTGAGAGCGCACCTCTCCCAAATCCTTAGGAATCGCCAGAGCGCCCTAGACCAATCGGAAAATGAAGGGATAACGGAATGCGTGGTCAGTATCGCTTAGGGAAGTCACGATCGCCCAAATCGCCAAGCCCCAATGAGCCAGGAAGTAGAAAGGCACCAACAGAAGACCAATCAAGATCCAGGACAGGACTCCAATAATGGCGCCCCAGACCCAAATATTAAGGTGAAAGTTAATGGCTTCCTTGGCGTTTTCCTTCACCACGGGGTCATCAGAAACAAACAAAATCGCGATCGGCACACCAATAGATACCAAGGCAGCGCTAAAAAAGATCGAACCATGCGCTACTGCCGATAATAATTTCCGCTTATCCGTGTCGTACATTCCAGTTTCTCTCCATCACGGAGTTAAGGTGTTTGCGATTGCAATCAGGGCAATTGCCTTAATCATATCTAGCTAATCTTTGCCTGAAAGTATGACATAGATAGGGAAATCCGATGCTCTCCGGTAGGTATCTCCTCATCCTCTACCTGAGGAGGATTTCCGCAGGCGCAGCTTTTGTCGCTATCATCAAGTTTAAAGGCAACGTTGAATTTAGCGATTTAGCGTTGATAAGTTGCTTTACAGATTTACCCAGTCAGGTTCCGGCATGTCCACTGATTCCCTTGCCCTTGACCAATCGGTTCAAGACAAATCGCTTCAAGTTGAGTTGGAGACAGAGATTGAACGTCGTCGCAATTTTGCGATTATCTCTCACCCAGACGCGGGCAAAACCACTCTGACCGAAAAGCTATTGCTGTACGGAGGCGCAATTCACGAGGCGGGAGCGGTCAAGGCCCGACGTGCTCAGCGCAAAGCAACCTCAGACTGGATGGAAATGGAGCAACAGCGGGGGATTTCGATCACCTCGACGGTTTTGCAGTTTGCTTATAAAGACTGTCATATCAACCTTCTGGACACGCCGGGACACCAAGACTTTAGTGAAGACACCTACCGCACCTTAGCCGCCGCTGACAATGCGGTGATGCTAGTCGATGCAGCTAAAGGTTTGGAACCGCAGACTCGCAAGCTGTTTGAAGTGTGCAAGCTGCGATCGCTGCCTATTTTTACCTTTATCAACAAGCTCGATCGTCCAGGGCGTGAACCGCTAGAACTGCTGGATGAAATTGAGCAAGAACTAGGCTTACAAACCTACGCGGTAAACTGGCCGATTGGGATGGGCGATCGCTTTAGAGGCGTGTTTGACCGACGAGAGCAAAAAATTCACCTATTCGAGCGCAGTGCTCACGGTAGCCGCGAAGCCACAGTTACAACCGTCGATTTGGGCGACCCTCGGATCGAAGACTTGCTGGAGCAAGAACTCTACTACCAACTCAAAGAAGATTTGGAAGTGATTGAGGGGGTAGGTCCAGAGCTAGACCTGGCGCAGGTACACCGAGGCAAAATGACGCCCGTATTCTTTGGCAGCGCCATGACCAACTTTGGGGTGGAGCCGTTCTTGAATGCTTTCTTGGACTACGCCCTCAAGCCTGGACCTCATCACAGTACGGTGGGTGAGGTAGAGCCTACCTATCCAGAGTTTTCGGGTTTTGTCTTCAAGTTGCAAGCCAACATGGACCCCAGACACCGCGATCGCATTGCCTTTGTGCGGGTGTGCTCCGGTAAGTTTGAAAAAGATATGACCGTGAACCATGCTCGTTCGGGTAAAACGGTGCGCTTGTCTCGCCCGCAAAAGCTGTTTGCTCAAGAACGCGAATCGATCGAGGCGGCTTACCCTGGTGACGTGATCGGTCTCAACAACCCTGGAGCGTTTGCGATTGGAGACACGATTTATCTGGGCCAGAAGCTAGAGTACGAAGGCATCCCTTGTTTCTCACCAGAACTATTTGCTTACCTCAAAAACCCCAACCCCTCCAAGTTTAAGCAGTTCCACAAAGGTGTGTCGGAGCTACGGGAAGAAGGGGCGGTTCAGATCATGTTCTCGGCAGATGAAGCCAAGCGAGACCCGATCTTGGCGGCAGTCGGGCAACTGCAATTTGAAGTAGTACAGTTCCGGTTGCAAAACGAATACAACGTGGAAACCCAAATCGAACTGCTACCTTACAGCGTGGCTCGTTGGGTGACAGGAGGCTGGGACGCTTTGCAAAAAGTGGGGCGCTTGTTTAATACCGTCACGGTGAAAGATTCTTGGGGCCGTCCTGTGCTGCTCTTCCGCAATGAGTGGAACTGCCAGCAAGTAGAAGGAGAGCACCCGGAGTTAAAATTAAGCACGATCGCTCCCGTAGTTTCTGGGCAAGAACCTATCTCCACTTGATGCTATGTTGGAGCGGATTATGGCAGCAGCATCTGTATGTCTAGTTCCGACCCTTCTGCATCTCACCAACCATCTACCAACGCGACGCTGAAAGCAGGCTTAACTGCCCTGAAGCAGGGAGATTACCCCACCGCCATCTCGCTGCTAGAGCGCTGTGCCAACTTTTCTCCAAATCAGGTTGCAATACCTACACCCAATACCCCAACTAGCTTGCAAGCCCAGATTGGGTTAGTCACCGCCTATAAGCGTCAAGGGCTGACGGAGCAAGCGATCGCCCTTTGCCAAACCCTTACCCAAACACCTAACCCTCAGGCGAAAGCTTGGGCCGACAAAACTTTAGCTAGCTTCATCCAACGCTATCCTCAACTGGTGGCATCTACCGAGTTGCAACCCGCTACATCAGCAGCATCCGAGGCTCCATCTACAATCTCTGATGCTAGCGGAGCTGGATTTGTCCCGCTTGATGCCATCTCCATTCGCAAAAGTTCTCGAACTAGCAAACTGCGTCCTCAAACCACTTCAGGTAGTCAACCGCGATCGCCTCAGCCGGCTCCTGACGACACCTCTACGCCACCCACGGGAGTTGCGCAGGAAGTTCTATTTGAGAGTACAAACCCAGTTTTAGCAGCATCAACAGCGGCAACGGAACCGCACGAGTGGAAGCAAGCAGGTCGAGCACAAAAGTGGCAACCGCTTAGCAAGCTCAAACTTACTCGCCTTGGGCTCTTGCAAGCAGGTAGCGCGATCGCTTTTTTGGCTTTCGCCTTGTTTGTCCTACGGTTCTCTATGCGAGCTACCAACTGGCTGTTGGTCAAGCTTCCTTTTGTCCAGCCGATTCAACTGCTCTACCGCAATCCAACGGTCATTTTTATTGTTGTGGTAGGGCTGATGTTAGCCTCGCTGCCTTGGCTGATGGATGCGCTACTCAAGTTTTTGTACGGCTTGAAACCCCTATCAACCGCGACTTTAGCGACCTATAGCCCAGAAGCCACTAAAGTTCTCAATCGTCTGCCTCGGCAGAAGCAGATTCCCACTCCTGCCTTACGGCTTTTACCCACCGCTGCACCAATCGCCCTCACCTACGGCTCCCTACCTCGCTTCGCCCGCATTGCCGTCAGCCAAGGACTGCTAGAACAACTGGCAGATGACGAAATTGCGGCCCTCTATGCTGGGGAAATTGCTCACATTGCTCACTGGGATTTTGCGGTGATGTCCCTAGCAGTGCTGCTGCTGCAAGTTCCCTACACGCTGTATTGGCAGGTAGCCACTTGGGGCGATCGCTTGGAAGCTCGTAGAAAGCAAGCGCAGCGACAAAATACGGCCTTGTTTTACCTCTTCACGGTACTGGTCTACATCATTGCTGCCTTTTCCAGTCTCAACTATGGCGTCTATTGGCTGCTCCGCTGGCCGCTGTTGTGGCTGTCTCGTCAGCGGCTCTACTACAGCGATCGCTTAGCTGCTGAATTTACGGGCAACCCGAACGGCCTTACCAGAGCCTTACTCAAAACCGCGATCGGGGTAGCTCAAGACGTACAACAGCAGCAACAAACCAGCTATGTCCTCGAAGGCTTCAACTTCCTAGCACCGCTCGATTACAAAACAGCGCTAACCGTCGGTAGCTTCTATCCAGCCGTCTCATTTGAGGCACTTTTGGAATGGGACCGCACCAACCCTCACCGCCATTGGCTCAATCTCAACCAATCTCATTCTTTATTAGGCAATCGCCTGCAACTCCTGAGTTCTTACGCCCGTCACTGGCGACTCGACTCTGAGCTAAACTTTGCTAATTCCGCTCAAGCACCCACGCCCAAACTCACCTGGCAGCAGTGGTTAACTCGCTATGGACAACGCCTAGCCCTCCAAGGCGCTCCCTTCTGGGGCTTGGGGTTAGGCGTTGCGATCGGATTAGGGATTTGGTTAATCGCTGCGATCGGTGAGTTCTTAGGGTTGTGGAATTTGTTTTGGTTGGTGGGTGACTGGGCTGTCCTCATCGGTTGTTTACCTTTGGGTCTGAGCTTAGGGATTTTTGTTCGGATCAATCCGTTCTTTCCAGACATCACTCCAGTGACGCTCCGAGCCACATCTCCACTCCCAACATTGGTAGCTAATTCTGCACTTCTCCCTATCGACAGCAAACCTGTACAACTCCAAGGCAAAGTACTGGGGCGCACAGGGCTGGCTAATTGGCTAAGCCAAAGCTTGATTCTCCAAACCGACACGGGTTTATTACCGCTGCATCACACTTCAGCCGTGGGGCCGTTGGGAGCATTTTGGGCGCGATCGCCCCAACCCCGTGACTTAGTCCACCAAGCCGTAACTGCTAAAGGTTGGTTCCATCGGGGCGCTACTTCCTGGATCGATTTAGAAACCTTACGAACTTCGAGCGGCAAAATTAGCATTAGTCGCCATCCGATTTGGTCTACCTTGCTAGCTGGGGTAGCAGCCTGCGTTGGCACTTATATCCTGTTATTTATTGGAGGATATTAGTAATATCTACTTATTGATTTTTTTGCCACTATCAAATCTTGTGTAAAGAAAAGTTGCACTAATTTGGAAGTTTATGTTACTTTTCTTTACAGAGAGATCCGATTTACCGAAGACGTGGCTCAGCCTTTAACAATGGCAGTTTTTACAGCAAAACCGTCTTGGTGTCAGGTTTTCTTCCTCCCAACACAGCAAGCTCGACCAGCCGTAGCCATCGGCTGGTTTTTATTGAAACAGTCTAGAAATATACCTGCGTGTTACGTCAATCTATTGGTATATTCAAAGCTTGTTTCGCCAATCTACTGATAAAGATCTGGCTCAAGTCTGAAACTTATGATTTTACCTAGCTGCGTATCTAAGGCCGTGATACCTTAATGAATGGCATAGAAATCCTGGAAAAGCAGTTTAAACAGAAAACGCTCGAACATAAGCCTCCAGTGATCATTAAAAACCTACAACCATGATGAAGTTCAACTTGCTCTTTTCTGGAGTGTAAAGCATTGGATGAAGGGTACTGGACAGCTTTTTTGAGGCGAGGAGCTGTGTTTTCGATGTTAGCGAGGAGAGTACAAGGCGTAGCTATTCGTAGAGTCGTCTATCAAGGCAATCTCTCGCTAACTGCGTGAGGTTAATGCTTTCAAGCAAGTTTATCTGAACCGATGTCTGGAGGTATCTTTCATGTCTATTCGTCTATATGTGGGCAATTTACCCAAAGAAGTGGAGCGCCAAGAGCTAGCAGCAGTATTTGCAGAAGCTGGTGATTCTGTCTCTACCAAGGTTATCACTGACCGCAAAACAGGCAAATGTCGAGGTTTTGGTTTTGTGACTGTCAAAACCGATGAGCAAGCCGATGAAATTATTGAAAAATACAACGGCTTTGTGCTCAAAGACTGCGCTCTAAAAATTGAGAAAGCGTTGCCTCGCGCCAAAGGTAAGGAAGAACAGGGTGCAGAGGGTGCAGAGGGCGTCAGCAGCAGTCCTAGCCCCAGTGCTCCTTCTACAGGTAGCCGTCGTAGCAAGGGCAATAGCAACAATAACAATAAGTCTCGACGAGTTGCAGCTAGCACTTCTACTGATAGCGATGCGGTTCAGCCTGACCCACGTTGGGCTCAAGACCTAGAAAAGTTAAAGCAACTGTTGGCAGCCCAAGCGACTAACTAAAGCTGCGTACAGCAGAACTTCCATCTCACAGTCATCGTGTTTCATGATTAACGACAGGTGCAGTTGACGGCTCACCGGTCACAACTAAAAAGCTACCGAGGCAAAGGCTGGGAAGCCCTAGTCTTGCTTCGGTAGTTGTGTTGTACTTGGGCAGTTTCTAAGGCAATTGTTGTTTGAGTTGGCTCATTTGAGTTGAGTCAAAGGTGGCTTGCACTACGACTTTCTGGCGATCGTCTCGCAGTGTCAGTAAGTAGTTATCTCCGTTGGGAGCAACTTGCCACTGGGGATTTTTCATGACCACTGTCTGGAGCGCAACCTGCGGCAACTCTACCCGAATCACCACTTCCTTTTGTGACTGCGGGAAAATGTATAGTTGCTGATGCAGTTGGTCTAGTTCCAGTTTGTGGACTGTGGTGCTGCGCTCTTGCGATGAATCAGGCTTCTGCCAGTAGAGGGTGATGCCACGAATAGTAGGGTTTACTACTAAAAACTTTTCATCAAAACGCTGGGGTTCCCAGTTGAGGTTGGTGGCCTCCGCAGTTGTAGGCATCAACCGTTGTTGCCACAGAATCTCTTTGCCGTTGAGGTTGTGCCACCATTGGCTAATTGTGGCAAAGTGATTACTGTTTTCAGAACTATTGCTGCCATATTGCCAAATGCTTCTTAGTTCCATGATCAGCCTCGCTGAAGGGGTGAAGCAATTTCTAGAGAAATCGCTGTTGAGGATTCTGTATCCAGTGTAAGAAAGTCGATGGACTTACCCTTGGTTTATAACCCAGTTTATGTTGCGCCTCTGCCAGCAGGACATCGGTTCCCGATGGCGAAGTTTAAACTGTTGTACGAGATGCTACTAGCGGATGGGGTGGCGCATCTAGAGCAGTTTCTTACCCCTAAGCGGCCTGCCCAAACAGTTCTAGAACTCGTCCATACAAGGGATTATGTGCAAGCTTATTGTGAGGGCACCCTCGACCCTAAGGCCCAGCGCCGCATTGGATTGCCCTGGAGTCCAGCTTTGGTCGATCGCACCTGTACTGCGGTTGGAGGCACGATTCTCACGGCACAGCTAGCTCTACAGCAAGGGCTTGCTTGTAATACGGCAGGCGGAACTCACCATGCCTTTCCTAGTTATGGCTCTGGATTTTGTATTTTCAACGATTTGGCGATCGCGGCTCGTGCTCTACAAAAGTTGGGCTTACTGGAGAAAGTTCTGATTGTTGACCTAGATGTACATCAAGGCGATGGTACGGCCCTGATCTTCCAGGATGATCCGAGTGTCTTCACGTTCTCAATGCACTGTGAAGTTAACTTTCCAGGTACTAAGCAACAAAGTGATTTGGATGTGCCTTTACCTGTAGGCATGGAAGACGATGCTTATCTACAAACCCTAGCCGCCTACTTACCCGATTTACTCACTGAGGTACGTCCAGATCTAGTCCTCTACGATGCAGGAGTTGATCCACATTTAGGCGATCGCTTGGGTAAATTGGCGCTCACCGATACAGGTTTATTCCGGCGAGAAATGCAGGTCTTGAGTACCTGTGTAGCAGCAGGCTACCCAGTTGCTTGCGTGATCGGGGGTGGCTATGCGGATGATTTGCAGGCTTTAGTGTATCGTCACTCACTTTTACATCGTGCTGCTAGTGATGTGTATCGTCACTATCGACTGTGATTGGCTACTCTGGCAAAAGTACGGAGAGGGCTTGTAACAATTTCTGTAACAGCAGAACCGTTTAAGAGTAGGCTCGTCTAGATTGGGGACGACCCTCTCCTGTGCTCTAGCCATGCTGCTACAGGACGCGCGTGATTATCAGATTTTGTTTCTCTCACTGTTTCTCATCCTGGGCTTAGGCACGAGAGACTGGACGGTTCGACCCGAATTCATTGTCGTGACGATCGCGACTTGCCTCACGACTCAATGGGTTATGTCTGCTTTACAGGAATGGTGGCAGCGCCGGAACTCACAGCGATCGCTCACTTCACAAACCACTCAGACAGAAATTTCTACTTCTTCGACTCCAGTTAAGAAGCAGGGGCGATCGCTACGGAGTGCCCTGATCACGTCTTTAGGGCTGTGTTTGCTGCTCAGAGCGGATCATGCCAGCACAATGGCTTTAGCCAGCAGCTTAGCGGTTCTCAGTAAGTTTATGTTTCAAGTACAAGGCAAGCATTTTTTTAATCCGGCTAACTTCGGCATTATTGCTGTGCTAATGCTCACTCAAGATGCCTGGGTTTCTCCGGGACAATGGGGCGATGAGTGGTGGTACGGGCTGCTCTTTCTGGGGGCTGGGGGTCTGGTGCTACAGCGCGTCGGGCGTTGGGATACTTCAGCCGCCTTTCTAGCCACCTACGCTGGCCTAGAAGCCTATCGCAATTTCTGGCTGGGTTGGACTTGGGATGTCTACTGGCACCGATTAATGAGTGGGTCTCTACTGCTGTTTGCCTTGTTTATGATTACTGACCCTCGCTCCATTCCCAATGCTCGGATCGGGCGATTGGTTTGGTCTGTCGCCATTGCCGCTGTCACGTTTATGCTCCGCAATCAGTTCTTCATCCCGACTGCTGTGTTTTGGGCCTTATTTGCGCTGTCTCCACTCACCTTGCTAATAGACCTGATCTGGTCCGCGCCTCGCTTTACTTGGTCTCGGCCTGCTCCTGAATCTGGTGAGCCTCTCAGTCCCACTGCCGTTGAAGTATAGGAGCAACATTCCTCAGCCTTCTTATTCATGCACCTGGAGAAAATTATGATGAAGCCGTTACGGATATTGTTGGGCTTGCTTTTGGCGCTGGTTATTTTAATTGGGTATGTACCCAATGCCTGGGCTTTTTGTGGCTTCTACGTCGCTAAAGCAGACACCAAACTCTATAACAAAGCTTCTCAGGTTGCGATCGCCAGAGATGGAGAACGCACTGTCCTGACGATGGCCAATGACTTCCAGGGTGATGTCAAAGATTTTGCGATCGTGGTGCCTGTGCCAGTGGTGCTAAAGCAGGAGCAAGTTCATGTCGGCGATCCTAAAGTGCTAGAACGGCTGGATGCCTTTAGTGCCCCTCGTCTGGTGGAATATTTCGACTCCAATCCTTGTGAAACTCAAACTTTTAATGGGAGGGTGATGGCTCCGTCTGCAGCGATGGCTGGTGCGCCTACGGAAGCTGCGAGCGACAATGCCCTGGGAGTCAAAGTTGAAGCTCAATTCACGGTGGGTGAGTATGACATTGTGATTCTGAGCGCCAAGGAATCCAGTGGTTTAGAAACTTGGTTGAACCGCAGTGGTTACCGCATTCCTAGAGGAGCGAAGCAACTTCTGCAACCCTACATCCGCCAAAACCTAAAGTTTTTCGTCGCCAAGGTGAATCTAGCGGAATTTGAAAAAGCGGGCTATCAATTTCTCCGTCCGATTCAGATGGCTTACGAATCACCCAAGTTCATGCTGCCGATCCGTTTGGGCATGATTAATGCTGCCACCGAGCAAGACTTAATCGTTTACCTGTTGTCTCCTCAAGGCCAAGCTGAAGTCACTAACTACCGAACCGTGCAGGTGCCCTCAGATGCTGAAATTCCAGTTTTTGTCAAAAACGAGTTTGGCGACTTCTACAAATCTATGTTCCAGACTGCCTACACTCGTGAAGGTAAAAAGGTAGCTTTTTTGGAATATGCCTGGGATATGGGCAACTGCGACCCTTGCTCAGCTGAACCTCTCAACCCTGAGGAACTGCGTCAGGCGGGTGTTTTTTGGCTCAACGACAACACCTCCTCCAATGTTTTTCTGACCCGGATTCATGTCCGGTATACCCGTGACAAGTTTCCTGAGGATCTAATGTTCCAGGAAACCTCGAATCGACAGTCCTTCCAAGGGCGCTATGTTTTGCGCCATGCCTTTACAGCTGAGACGAACTGCGCGGCTGGACGACAGTATAAGAGAGCTTTACCTGCCCGCTTTGAACAAGAAGCTCAAACCCTAGCTAAACTAACGGGTTGGAATATCCAGGATATCCGTCAGAAGTTGCCTGCAATTTCTAGCCAAACCGCTCCTTGGTGGCGCAATCTCTGGCCTAAGTAACGCACGCTAGTCAAGCGCGATCGCGCCCTAGTTTAGTTAGAGCCTGAAGGAGTCTGTAGCGGACTAGGAGCAGCTTTAGCCTGAAGATTTTTTCTGAGGTAGTAAAACGGACTCATCAAGCTACCTAGAAAAAACTCCAGTTCGCAAGCGGCAATTAGATCTGTTTTGACTCGTTGGCGATACTTGAGTACATGCATCACAGCTCTCCGGGAATTGCCTAAAAAAGTTCTGGCCATGATCCAGGGCTTCTGGGCATCCGCAGTGTAGATCAGGCGTAACTCACAGGTCGCCAGCCCACACCCTCTAGCTAGCTCAGTCAAATAGGGTCGTTCTAAACGCCAATGAGGAATTTGATGATAAGTTTGCATGGCAGGGTTGTACCAAATTTCCCAACCTGCCTTGTGTAGATACAGCAAAGGTTCGTAGTCATCCCCCTGCACCATGCACCCGCGAACTTTACCGCTCAAAGCAGGACGTTGTGGGACATGCTCAAGCCAAGCCTGCCGTCGGACCACTAAAGAAGCTGCTGGCGGTAAACTGATCCGCTCTGGCTCATACAAATTTGGATTTGGACCGCGCTGCCGAATCGCTAGAAATGCCTGAATTTTCTCAAAATTAGCGGGAGGCTCTACCTCATAATCTCCATAGATCTGTCCGCCATAGGCTCCTGCCTGAGGGTGAGTTTGCGCAAATTCATAGGCAGCGGCGAGCCACTCTGCCGTTGGCAAATTGTCATCATCTAAAAAGCCAACTAGTTCACCCTGTGCTTCTCGAATCGCTCGCTGGCGGGCAAAAGCGGCTCCTTGTTCTGGCTCAAAGCAATACTTGAGAGGATAAGGGTGGGACCAGTTGGCTTGATACTGTTGCACCACAGCGGCAGTGCCATCGGTGCTGTTGTTGTCAACGATGATGATTTCCCACCGAATCGATTCAGCAGCAGTCTGCGATCGCAAGCGCTCCAGAATCAGCGGCAGGCGATCGGCACCGTTGTAGGTAGGAATTGCGATCGTTACATCCATAGAGAGATTAGAACTTATGCCCTCTTAGTTTTTCAGGGTTTTCTTCCAGTGGTGGAAGGGACTCAGAAAACTATTGCGGAACAGCTCCATTTCGCAAGTAGCTACCAAATCTTGAGGGATGACCGTTCTATATTTCAGCCAGTGCCGGAGGATTTTACGCATATCGTTCAGGATATAGGCCAGAGCTGCCAATGGACGCTGCCAAGGTTTAACACTGAGCATGCGAGTGTGGTAGCGACTCAGACCAATCCCTCGAAACATGGCGAGCAGATAATCTCGCTCAAAACGCCAGTGAGGGATTTTGTGGTGCATTTCCATGTCTGGGTTATACCAAATTTCCCAACCTGCATTCTGAATATGCAGAAGCAGTTCTAGATCTTCTCCCGGTTCGCTGGCCGCGATCGCTTGCCCCTGAGACTGTCCGACTCTTCCTCTCAAGGTAAAAGTTTGAGGCACATAGCGGCTCCAAACACTTTTACGCACCACTAAGCCTGCTGAAGGAGGCAGCAGCTTTTTGCCAGGATCGTATAGCAATGGCTGAGGACCGCGCTCAGTAATCGCCAAGAAACCAGCAATTCTTCTAAAGTTTTGCGGAGGTGCAGCTTCAAAGTCACCGTGAATTTGACTCGCGTAAGCTCCTGCTCTAGGGTGACTTTGAGCAAAGGCATAAGCTGCTGCCACCCAGTCTAGAGCTGGAATGTTGTCATCATCTAAAAAACCAATCAGCTCGCTTTCGGCTGCTTGCACTGCTCGCTGCCTCGCATAAGCAGAGCCTTGGCGACCTTCAAACAAGTACCGGATGGGGTACTGGTTGGGCCAATCTGCCTGGAAGGTCCGAATGACCTCAGCAGTCTGGTCTGTACTGTTGTTATCAACTATTAGGATTTCCCAGCGAAAATCCTCTGTATTCACCTGCGCTCGCAGGCGCTCTAACAACTCAGGCAAGCGGTGCTCACCGTTGTATGTCGGGATGGCAACCGTAAATTCAGGAGCCAAGGGTTTGGAGACAAGAATAGGGCTTCTACTAGGAAATGTCTGAGAGGAGGACATTGAAGAGTAGGGCATTTGAGTTAAGAGTTTAAGTGAGTAAGGTATTGTTTTGGTCAACCTTGTCATGGCAACAGCCAACAAGGACTTGAAGCACTTAACTGTTGCAATAGGGTCACTGAAGTAGACTCACCGTTGCAAATTGCCTGATTCTTAACTTTAGGTAGACCCCTGATTTGCCGCCGAGTGTCGTATTCCTAATAGCAGCTATTAGTTAAACCAGTCGCTTTAAGAGTTTTGCAACTTTATTCAGTAGCTTTCTAGGTTAAAAGCCGACCACTTAAAATTCCTGTAGTGCTAACAAGAATCTTGCCCAACTCTTAAGTTCAGCAAACAAGTTTTCAACAAATAGTGATCAGGCAATAACTTACCCAGCGATCGCTTTGCTGCGATCTCACTCCCTTAAGGCGGAGTTTCTCCAACTTCTGCCATGACATTAAAATCCAGCATGGGCATAAAGAGGTAAATGCTGCCCCGATTCGCGTAGCGATATGCTTGCAATCGGTTATGTTGCTTCACTATCAAGCTCCCAGCTAGACATCTATCCAGGTAGCTCACTCATCTCTTATGAAATGCGCTCTGCTCTGCTAATCAGAAGGCCACAAATCTTAAGACAAGTAAGCCTCCATATTCTCGCTTTCAGTAACCGCTTCTAAACATCTGGCTTAAGAGAGATTTCGCAGCCAAATTTAAAGCAATGATGAGAGTTTCATCAAGCAGAGGCAAAGTTGAGAGATGATACGGAGGTGCTTAGTGGCCCAATAGCTTGTCGCGCAAGTGTTTGATGCGATCGCGATACTTAGCGGCCTCTTCAAATTCTAATTTTTTCGACGCTTCCTTCATCTGAGCTTCTAGCTGACCGATGAGCTGCGGAATGTTTTCTAGAGGGAGATCACTGGCTTGCTCATAGACTTGATCTAGTTCTTGGGCGTTGAGACGGCGGGATACCTCTAAAAACGACAAAATAGCGTTACTCGATTTTTTGATAATTGGCTGTGGCGTGAGGCCGTGCTTGGTGTTGTACTCCATTTGCACTGCTCGCCGCCGCTCGGTTTCGCTAATGGCCTTGGCCATACTGTCAGTCAGGTTGTCGGCGTAGAGAATGGCCTGACCTCGGATGTGACGCGCTGCCCGACCAATAGTTTGAATCAGCGATCGCGCCGCTCGTAAGAAACCTTCTTTATCCGCGTCTAAGATCGCGACCAGCGACACTTCTGGTAAGTCCAAGCCTTCCCGTAACAAGTTCACACCAATCAAGACATCAAAGGTGCCTTCCCGTAAATCCTGCAAAATCTCAATCCGCTCGATGGAGTGAATCTCAGAGTGCAGATAGCGGACCCGAACGCTGCGCTCCTGCAAGTACTCGGTCAAGTCCTCAGCCATGCGCTTGGTCAGCGTTGTGATCAGCACCCGTTCCTGAAGCTGGACCCGCTCTTGAATTTCGCCAAACAAATCATCGATTTGACCTGTAGTGGGACGGACGAAAATTTCCGGGTCAAGCACTGCGGTAGGCCGAATCACCTGCTCCACCACTCGACCGTCCGAAATTTCCATCTCCCAGTCTCCGGGAGTAGCAGAAACAAAAATGCACTGTTTTGCCTTGCCCCAAAACTCCTCAGACTTCAGGGGGCGGTTGTCGGCGGCACTGGGTAAACGAAATCCGTGCTCAATTAGCACTTGTTTGCGGGCTTGGTCACCATTGTACATACCCCGAATCTGCGGCACAGTGACGTGAGATTCATCAACGACCAAGAGCCAATCTTGGGGGAAATAGTCGATTAAGCATTCGGGGGGATCTCCCGCTTGCCGCCCAGCGAGATGGCGCGAGTAGTTTTCCACACCGTTGCAGTAACCGACTTCTCGCAGCAACTCCAAGTCGTAGCGGGTGCGCTGCTCTAGGCGTTGGGCTTCTAGGAGCTTGTTGTTTTGCTCTAAAATTTCCAGGCGATCGCGCAGCTCTTGTTCGATGGCGTTGCAGGCTCCCTCTAAGCGGTCTTCGGGAGTAACGAAGTGACGGGCAGGGTAAATATTCACCCCCTCCATGCTTTGCAGCGTTACGCCAGTTACGGGATCGATGTAGCGAATCGCGTCGATCTCATCACCAAAAAACTCTACTCGAATGATGCGGTCTTCATAAGCTGGGCCAATTTCTAGCACATCCCCTTTGACTCGGAAGCGACCGCGCCCCATCTCTAAGTCGTTGCGAGAATACTGCACAGAAGCTAAATCGCGCAGAATTTGGCGTTGGTCGGCTTCCATCCCCACGCGCAGTGGCACAGCCGCATTCAGATATTCGGAGGGAATGCCTAAGCCATAGATGCAGCTAATAGAAGCGACCACAATCACATCGCGCCGTTCGAACAGCGATCGCGTGGCTGAGTGCCGCAGCATATCAATCTCTTCGTTGATCGAAGCTGTCTTTTCAATGTAAGTATCGGTCACCGGAATATAAGCTTCCGGTTGATAGTAGTCGTAATAACTAATGAAATACTCGACGGCGTTGTTAGGAAAAAACTCTCGCAACTCGTTGCAAAGTTGGGCGGCTAGGGTTTTGTTATGAGCCAAGACTAAAGTGGGCTTCCCCACGTTTTCAATCACCGAAGCGATCGTAAATGTTTTGCCAGTACCCGTTGCCCCTAGCAAAGTCTGGAAGCGTTCACCTGACTGCACACTCTGAGTCAGTTGCTGGATCGCCTTAGGTTGATCGCCAGTGGGTTGAAAAGGGGCTTGAATCTGGAATTGCGCCATAATCTCGACTCAATAAAAGCACAAAGTTGCTAGAGTTTCGGCTCTTGCGCCTAGTGACTTGAGAGCAATCTGGGGTCGCTCGGAGTCAACTAGCCACTCCTCTAGTGTAGCGATCTTAAGTAGTACATTTGGTCGCCTAGAACACGGTGAAATTCGCGATCGCCCGTTGAAATCACAATGAAACCAGCTAAAGCAACCCAGGATATCTCAACACTTCAATCTGAACTGCGAATTACAACCATTAGTAACCCTCAATATAACTGTAGCGGATAGAACTGTGAGCTGAGGACTGATTAGAATCTAGGTCTTTACATTGAACAGTCAAATATCTAACTAGTAAATCAATTAGTGATTGGGCACAATCCTAAGAAACTCTTGAGACAGCCAAAGATAGGGCAACATTTTTTACCTTTCTCAGCTCACATTTACTGAATTAACAATTAAATTCAAGAGATTAATAAATAAGAAATTTCTTAATTCACAAACCGTAGTTCTTAAAGGCTAAATCAAAAGGCGCAATCCAGAGTAAGGCTAATGCAACTTCTGACAGATGGCTCAGATCGTAGTTGTCGCTACATTAGGAATTGTCAAGTGGAATAGATCTTCGCTTTTCAACTTGATATTTGAATTTAGAGTTTTGAAAATTACGGAGTACATAAAATGAGTGCAGAAGATAGAGCTAAAGCAGCTGGCAAAAATATTGAAGGCAAAGCTCAAGAAGCTTGGGGAAATATAACGGGCGATCCTAAAGACCAAGCAGAAGGACAAGCCAAGCAAGTTGAGTCTCAAGCTCAGCACGCTAAAGAAGACATCAAAGATAACATCAAGAAAGCAATTGACTAGTCATAGCTAGTTCTAATGTGAGCGCTGGGTAGCTTGCGAGCTACCCAGATTACCTGGGTACTTATATTTCTTGAGTTTTCTGCATTTGAGTTAGTTACGAGTAATTACAAAACCGCTATTAGCTCCGAAGGTCTCACCTGTTTTCAAAAAATACTGTTTTTAACTAACTCAAATCTAGTTGCCATCTGTAGTAGACTCACCATTTGCTAAACAACTTCCAAACCCTACTTTTAAAAGTGGGAAGTTATAGCAATTCAAATGATTAATTAATTTTGCGAGGATACCTTTCGTGAATTTACTTCAACATAGTCGTAAGTTTTTCACGGCTTTAGCTTTGGTTTTGGTACTTACCATTACAACCGCTTGTGGTGGGCCATCCTCAGCCACTCAAGCGGTGAACCAGCCGACTCAAATTGAGAATCGTTCAGGTTATAGCCAACTGGAACGAGGTAACACAGCTGCAGGTGGCAACTTTGCTAACTGGGTTGTGCAGACAGCTCATGGTTTAGTGCAGGATGCTTATGTTCGGGATAACAACAAGCTGGGAGTAGTAATTTCCAAGCAAGTTAAGCCTAACGAAGTGCGGCCCTTAGCCAAGTCTTTGGTACAAGGCTTCCGGCAGAGTGCGCCTAACCGTGATCTGACGGTCTTGATGTATGCCCCTGACAAACAGTTGATTTTGACTGCTCGCTACGATTCTGGCTCTAAGCAAGTTGAGTATCAGTAAGGTGTAGACCAACAAGGCGTAGACCAGCGATCGCTATTCTACCGAGCAGCTTTCAATTTCAAATAGCTTTTTTTATAACTTCAGATGTTGCCAAAACTCTGATGATTAGTAGGAGATTAATACTGTGACTAGCAGCGAAGATTACAAGCGTCAAATTATGAATGATTTGGCTCATGGCAGCACCGAGCAACTCGACGATAACTCGTCTCTAGAGAACTATCAAAGTTTTGACGATTTTGCTCAGCGTTCTTCTAAAGATGAGCGCCGTCATTTGTTTGGTCGTTCCTTCCATCCAGAGAAGATCCCTTCTGCTCAAATGGAGCCTGAGCTACAGAAAGCGATCGCCCAAATCAAGCCTAATGAGCGGGATGATGTAGCTCGTGAGTTTTTCAAGCACTTCAAAGAACGTGGGTTGAGCGATCGCGATTTGGAGCGGCAGCTGAGTCTCTCTACTCATCACCCCAGCCGCATGAATGCAGATGATGTGACCAAGCTAGCAAGCTTTGCTTATCACAATCATCCTGATCTGTTCCGCGATGTTTTAGCTGAGCAACCAGGCATTGTTAAATTCTTTAGCAATCCTATGGTAGGTGCTGCGTTTGGGTTGGTGGCTGCTAGATGGCTCTCTAACCGCAACAAGTAATCCTGACCTTTAGTGAATCAGCACTATTCGAGTCAAGGTTGATTGAAAATCTTCACTTTAATGGTGCTCATGATTTAGACAGTTCAAACTGTAAAAACTTTTCAACCCAAAGGTACCTTTAATTAGCTGCCTTTGGGTTTTCAATTATTTAATGGAGCCAGCTCAGTCCAAAGGCCAAAATCCTCTAGAGCTTTGCCATTTTTAACGTCTACCGTTTTTTATCAAAGACCAATAAAAAAGCAAGCTACCAGGAACTAGTAACTTGCCATTGCATTATCCAAGGAAAAGTTTTAAGTAACTGCGAGATTATGATTAGACTGTAGCTAGCTCAGGACGCTTGCTGTTGCGGATACCTTCGATCGCAGTTGCATAATCGGGTGCATTGAAGACTGCAGAACCAGCCACGACCGCGTTAGCACCTGCTTCTAAAACTTGCCAAGTATTGTTAGCCTTGAGGCCACCATCCACTTCAATCCAAGGATCGAGACCTCGCTCATCACAGATTTGACGCAGTTTGCGAATCTTAGGCAGGACCGCAGGAATAAAGCTTTGACCACCAAAGCCAGGGTTGACACTCATGATCAAAATGAGGTCACAAACTTCTAGAACGTAGTCAATCAATTCTAGTGGGGTAGAGGGATTGAGGACTACGCCAGCTTTCTTACCGAGTTCTCTAATTTGACAGAGGGTGCGATGCAGGTGGGGAGAAGCATTGTGCTCGCAATGTACAGAGATAATATCGGCTCCAGCCTTAGCAAAACCTTCTACGTACTTCTCTGGTTCCACAATCATCAGGTGGACATCTAAAGGCTTCTGAGTTACGGGGCGAATCGCTTCTACAATCAGCGGACCAATTGTGATGTTAGGAACAAAGCGGCCATCCATCACATCTACGTGAATCCAGTCTGCTCCTGCTGCATCTACTGCACGAATTTCGTCTCCCAAACGGCTAAAGTCGGCTGATAGGATGGATGGAGCGATAACTATCTGTTTCTCGGATTGCGGCTGCGTCATGGCGAACGATTTCTCCCGTGTCCTCTGTCGTATCCAGTTTAACAAAATGTTTAAAAAATATTTAATTAGAAGGTTGTCATTTGATCCTCAAATCCCCCTTGGCTTGTAAAGATTTCGTGGAGGAGAGGCTGTGACTCAGCCGTGGATGTTGAACAGCTTAGCAGGGTTATGGGGAGGACTCAGTGTTACTGTTCTGCCTGCCTCCTTCCAGGTTGCTGGAAGCTCGCTGGGTGAAGCGGGCATTGATGCCTATCGGTTGCAAGCTCCCCCCTACAACCTTACGGGCAACAAAGTTGCGATTGGTCAGGTAGAAATCGGTCGTCCGGGTAAGTTTGGTGTCGATAAGGCCGTTAATCAAAGCTGGGCGATCGCGCTGTTGCGGGTCTTCTTTCGAGATGGCCCTGCTAAAGGCAACACCCACGTTGATGGTCACGCTCAAAATGTGGCCAGCATCATGGTTAGCGCTGATCCAACCATGCGGGGCGTAGCACCTAAAGCGCGGCTTTATGCGTCTGCGGTTGGCTTATTGCAGCGTAACGGCCAACCAGAAGAATGTTTATCAGCCCAGCATGTGGCGCAGCAAAATGGGGGAGACATCCGGGCCATTAACTTCAGCTTTGGGGAATCGCTACAACAAGACCCGCGCCCCAGAGCCCGTCTTGATGGCAATGCCCTACTCACCCAATGTCTAGATTGGTCCACTCGCGCCCATGACGTTTTGTATGTTGTCGCTGGTAATCAGGGGAGAGGAGGCATTTCCATTCCCACGGACAACTTTAATGGCGTAAATGTCGCTTTTACTCGCCGTTTAACCAGTAATGGGCCTTTTGCGCAGGTAGATGCAGCTAACTTAGGTGATGAGGTTATTTCCCCATCCCAGCGATCGCTTGGTCTGGAGAGCAACGTGGGTCCGCGTCGCGCTATTAGCTTGGTGGCTCCTGGCAGTAACATCGTGGCGCTGAACCCAGATGGCAAAACCACCAGAGTTACTGGTACCAGTTTTGCGGCACCCCACGTCACAGCTAGCGTGGCTTTGTTACAAGAATTTGGCGATGCTGCGATGCGCCGAAAAAGCAATCAGTGGGGGTTGGATGCTCGCCGCCACGAAGTGATGAAAGCAGTTTTGCTCAACTCAGCAGATAAAGTCCGAGACCGAGGCGACGGTTGGACTTTAGGCATGAGCCGCACCATTTTGGATCGCAATCAGCAAGACTGGTTCGCTTCAGATGCCTACCGCGATCGCACGATTCCCCTCAACCTGCATATGGGCACGGGACAACTCAACACGTTTCGCGCCTACCAACAATTTCAACCAGGCCAATGGAACCCAACAACGCCAGTTCCTCCGATTGGTTGGGATTACAGAACTGTAGCGACGCAAGCGAAGAGTTCGTTTCAGGACTATGTGCTGGAGCAGCCTCTACAACAAGGCAGCTTTGTCTCTGTCACCTTGGCTTGGGCTCGGCGAGTGGAGTTACAAGACCAAAATCGCAATGGTGAGTATGATATCAACGAGAGCTTTAGCGATCGCGGCCTGAATAATCTAGATCTGTATTTGATGCGAGCTGAGGATAATGACCCAGCGGATAGCATCTGGGCCTCGGTTAGTGAAGTTGATAGCGTTGAGCATATTTTTTACGCGATTCCTACGACGGGGCGGTATAAAATCCGGGTTCTGTATCGCCAGCAGATGAATCAAGCAACTCAACCCTATGGGCTGGCTTGGTGGACTGTTCCGGCTCGTTAAACCAGATTGTGCCTGTGGTTTGGATACTTGTTTGGGCCATTGTTTGGGCAGTTGGGGGCGGATTATTAGGCGCGGTAGGGGGTGCCATCTGGGGGCCTGTGAATGCCGCGATCGCGGCTACGATCCTGACTTCAATTGGCAGTGTGACTAGTGCAGCGCTGTTCTGGGGAGTTTGCTGGCTGCTGCCTGAGGCTATCGTGCCGCTACAAGCGAATCTGCCTCATTTTGAGTCGATTGGCGCGGTGATCGTGGTGATCATGGGTGGGGCTTTAAGCAATTCCTTATTTAGTGCTCGGCCCCAAATCCCAAATGTGATTTTTTGGAGCGTTTATGGCACTTGCTTAGGGGGCATCGTCGGTAGCCTCGGAAGTCTGATTAGCCTCCTAGTTACCAGTATTACCCCAGAAGTCCTAATGGCTGCGATCGCCGCAGGTTCAGGTTATGCGGGCTATGGAGCGAGTCTTGGGGTGATAGGTGGTTTGCTCAATACGCTCTTGGCGTCTCAGCTGAGCTTTTTCTTTCAGCCAACTTTGGGTTCCATGTCGGGGGCTTTGTGGTCAGGAGCGCTAGGAGCAGTCCTAGGTACTATTGTTGGAGCCATGATTGGGGCGGCGATCGGCTTTATTTTTGTTCCTGGGGTGGCAACGGCGATCGCGCTCTGTACTGTGATGCTGGTGAGCAGCGGTCTGTGGATATTGAGCTGGAGCTACAAATAAAGCCACATAGAATCAGCATGCCTAGCAGCTTCTGGATTACACAGTTGCCAAACTCAGTGACCAACCGTAATGAGATGTTGCGGAAAAGGTAACTACCCGGTGCTTTTATCCCGACCAGACTAATCTAGGGGAGGAAAGTTTTTCATCCCTGAGCCGCAGAGCAGCCTCATGAATTTACGGTCATTGCAACGAGTTGGCACGATTACCGCTGGCACCCTGTTACTGCTTAGCTTGGTCGGTAGCTGGCAACTGGTGACGCTTAGCGCTGCCCAGGCACGGCCTAATGCTTCTGTGCGGCCTCAGGCTCAGGCAACCACTTCGCAGTCAGAGGCCCTTGATCGTAAACTTGTGACTGCCAACACCACCTTTGGCTTCAAGCTATTTGCCCAAGCTCTGAAAGCTGATGCTGGCAAGAATGTATTTATCTCACCCTCCAGTGTTGCGATCGCCTTAGCGATGACCTACAACGGAGCCGAGGGAGAGACGCAGCAAGCAATGGCGAAAGCGCTGGAACTGCAAGGGTTAAGCTTAGCGGACGTGAACCGCAGCAATGCAGCCCTGATCTCAGGATTGCAAAAAGCAGACCCAGCGGTAGAAGTAGCGATCGCCAACTCGTTGTGGACCCAAAAAGGCACGGGATTCCAACGAGAATTTTTGCAGCGCAACCAACAGTTCTACAAAGCCCAAATCACGGAACTGGATTTCACCCAGCCTCAGGCAGCTAGCCAGATCAACCGTTGGGTGCAGCAGAAGACCCGAGGTAAAATCAGCCAGATTGTGGACCAAGTGCAACCGAATTTGGTGCTGTTGCTACTCAATGCGGTCTATTTCAAAGGCAAGTGGAGCGAAGCCTTCGACGCAGCAGCTACGGTAGAGCGTCCTTTTACGCTGGCGAATGGTACCCGCAAGCAGCACCCCCTGATGACCCAAACCGGGGAATACGATTATTACGAAACTAATAAGTTTCAAGCGGTAAGCCTGCCTTATGGAGAAGGGCGCTTGAGCTTGTATCTGTTTTTGCCTAAATCTAAATCTAATCTGCCGTCCTTCTACCGCGATTTAACCGCCGCTAATTGGGAGCAATGGATGAAGGAGTTCCGAAATCGTCCCGGTTCCGTTCAAATTCCCAAGTTCAAGCTAGAGTACGACCTCAATCTCAACAACGCGTTGAAAACGTTGGGCATGGGCATTGCTTTCAATGGCAGCAAGGCAGATTTCTCGGGAATGAGTCAGGCAGATTTGGCGATCGATCAGGTGCGACACAAAACCTTTGTGGAAGTCAACGAAGTCGGCACTGAAGCAACAGCAGCAACTTCGGTAGAGATGATCGTCACCTCAACTCAATTTCCACCAACGCCGTTCAAGCTAGTGGCCGATCGCCCCTTCTTTTACGCAATCCGAGACAATCAAACAGGTAGCTTGCTGTTCATGGGTTCGATGGTAAATCCTCAGACCTAGGCTCGAATTGGGTGGAGCGCTAAGCTTCTGGTACCTCTTTGAGCGTGGGGTCTTCTGGCGGGTGCATGGGTGCGGTTTCCACAATCGTACGTGGAGCAGCGAGACTGGGCCCTTCCGTCACAAAATTGTGACTTGCGGCTTGGCCGAGGTTGGGCGATCGCAAGGCCATTAAAGCAGTCTTGATCACGACTGCTGTGGGCACCGCCACAATTACACCGAGCAATCCACCGACCCGTGCCCCTGCCAAAATAGAGATTAGGACCCAGACTGGGTTTAGGCCTGTCATACTGCCCAAGATTCGGGGGGCAATCAAGTTTTCCAGAATCTGCTGGACGATGACCGAGGCAATCAAGACTCGCAGCCCTAGCCACACGTTTTGCAAAGTTACCAGTAGCGTCACGAGGGCAATGCCGACGGTACCGCCAAAGGGCACCAAGGCCATCAAACCAATGGTCAAGCCAAACAACAAGCCAAAAGGCACCTTCAACCACAAAAATGTGGGAATCAAGGCGGAGGCCATGCAGGTGGCAAGAATCAACTGCCCAATGAAAAAGTTCTGAAAACTCAGTCGCAACGTCTGGGTGAAAGGCTGACGCACGGGAGCGGGTAGCCACTCGACTACGCTGAACCAGAGGCGATCGCTGTGTTGCAGCAAGTAAAACGACAGCACAATGGTCAATAGACCATCTAGCAAACTTGTAACTGTAATTACCGCCAAGTTGAGTGCTTGCCCTGCAATTCCTTGTAATTGTCCCTTCAAGCGATCGTTGATTTGCACTACCAAGGCATCAAAATTAACGGGCAAATTCAACGCTTCCGCCCGCTCATTCAACATCAGCAATTGCCGCCGCCCAGAGTCAATCCAGTCGGGCAAGCGACTGACTAATTGTTGAGCTTGGCTGAACACCAAAGGCACCAGCGTCACGCCCAAGGCCAACAACACCGACAAAGCTAACAGAAACACCAAAATTGCTGCTTGCTGCCGTTGTGCGCCATGCCGCTCCAACCAACTGACTGGGTAGTTGAGCAGAAAGGCGATCAAAGACGCGCCAATCAAAATCACAATCAGGGAGTGGAAGTACTCGAACATCAACGCCAGTGCCCAAGCATTCAGCACGAGGAGGGGTGCTGCCAGCGCGATCGCCAAAAAGCGCGGAAACGGCTTGAGAGATTGCCACCAATTCAACAGCCGCCGAGCTTGCGTAGGCCGCTGGACAGGGGGTTCAGATTGAGTTTTTAGTTGCAACCGATCATCAGCCACGGAGGTCAAGCCCAATCTAGTAAATAAACTCTAGTAAGAGTATTACCAAGGATGAATATTCTTCGCTAGACAGAGCAAGCCTGGTTCGGCCTAGCTCTACATTCAATGTAAGAGAATCTGCTCAGAAAAAAAGCTATCCCAGGTTTGAGAGGCGAAGGATTTAGGCATGTGTGGACGATTTACTCAGAGCCAATCCGCAGCAACCATTGCTGCCACATTTCACTTAGCGGCAGTACCTGATCTCGCACCCCGGTACAATATTGCGCCGACGCAGCCGATCATGGCAATTCTCGCGACCGCAGAACCCGCAGAACCGCCCGAGCGACAGTTGCGACAGTTGCGCTGGGGACTGATTCCCAGTTGGGCTAAAGATATGAGTATGGGATCTCGGTTGATTAATGCTCGCTCGGAAACAGTGGCGGAGAAGCCTGCTTTTAGATCAGCATTTCGGCAAAGACGTTGCCTGATTGTGGCAGATGGTTTTTATGAGTGGCAGCGCTTAGAGAAGAAAAAGCAACCCTTCTACTTCCGGCTGCAAGATCAGCAACCGTTTGCCTTCGCAGGGCTGTGGGAGCATTGGCAAACCCCAGAGGGCGATCGCCTTGATTCCTGCACCATTCTCACTACTCAAGCCAATGCGTTACTCAGCTCAATTCACGATCGCATGCCAGTGATTTTGCCTCCGGAAAGCCATGACTTGTGGCTTGATCCCACTGTGCGCGAGCCTGAGCAGTTGCAACCCTGGCTCCAGCCTTATGCAGCCGAGGCTATGACTGCTTACCCGGTTAGCACCAAAGTCAACAGTCCTGCCTATGACCATGCTGAATGTATCAACAGTCTTTAACTTGCTGGAGCACCGTTCTCACCTTTCTGTATTCCAGGTCTAAGCGGGGCAGCAAAACCACGGCTTCTTCCAGCGTTGCCTGACACGCGATCGCTTCCAGTTCTTGGCAAAGCTCAGCTAGTGGCAAAGCCCCGACCATCACACTCAAAGATTTCCAGGTTTGGGCGGCTTGATGTAAAGCGGCTGGATCGTGATTCGTCACCGCTAGGGCGATCGCCTGCATCAAATCAGCGGCTTCCTCTAGATAACTGTCAATTGCCTGGTAGAAGCTACTGGCAGCTAGGTCTTCGCCCTGTTGCAAAGACTGCAATATTTCCAAATCAATTACAGTCTCTAGCGCCCCAAAGGCAAAAGTACTAGCTTTTTGGGCTGTTATAGCCTGACCCTCTCGCAGCACCCGCATTAATTCTTCGACTCGAATCGGCTTGCTGATATAGTCATCCATCCCTGCTTGCAGACAAACTTCTCGGTCTCCTTGCATGGCGTTGGCAGTCATGGCAACAATGCGAGGCCGCTCAGTCACCGACCAAGCCTGACAAATCTGTTTTGTTGCCGTCAAGCCATCCATTTCGGGCATCTGCATGTCCATCAGAATCAGGTCATAACGCTGGCGGCGCAGAGCAACTAATACTTCCAAGCCATTACCTGCCACATCAGCGCGGTAGCCCATCCGTTGCAGCAAATGCAAGGCTACTTTTTGGTTGACTACATTGTCTTCAGCTAGCAGGATTCGTAAAGGATGTTGCGCCGCCAGCCAAGGAATCTCAGCTTTGACTTCCGAAGCCCGCAGGCTAGCAGATGAAGCAGAGCCTGCATCTGGTCCCCAAACTTGCATCAGGAGTTCGTAGAAGTGCGATTGCTTAATCGGTTTACTCAGGATTGCAGCAATCTTAATCGAGCTTAGCTCGGTCTGGGCTTTGGAATTGCCTACAGAGCTCAGCAGGGCGAGGGGGACGGTTTGACCTTGCGGCTGTTGGCGAATCGCTGTCGCCAAGCTCAAGCCATCAAAGCCTGGAACCTGCGGGTCCAGCATCACCAAATCGAAGGCGGGAGTTTGCGTAATTTGCTCCAAGGCTGCCTGGCTAGAACCGACGGCTTCAGCCGTGACGCCCCACATCTGAGCTTGTTGAACCAAGATTTGGCGAATTGTCACATTGCCTTCCACGATCAGCAGTCGTTTTCCAGCAAACTGGGGCGATCGCATTGATAGCTCGCTCTCTACAGCATCAGGTGTCGCCTCAACCACAATGGAGAAATAGAAAGTAGAGCCTACCCCGACTTCACTCTCCACCCAAATGCGGCCTCCCATCAATTCGCTTAAGCGCTGACTAATGGCCAACCCTAACCCAGTACCGCCATACTGACGGCTAGTGGAAGCGTCAATTTGACTAAAGGGATGAAACAGACGGTAAAGGCGATCGCTAGGAATGCCAATTCCGGTATCTTTCACCGCCACACGAATCGAATATTTCGCTGCCCCAGAACTGGCAGAAGCGTGGGTTGCCCCTAACTTGCGAGCTGCGACGGTAACCACCACCTCTCCGGCTGCCGTAAACTTAATCGCATTGCCGAGCAGATTAACTAAGATTTGTCGGAGCCTAGTGACGTCACTCACGATTGAAGTAGGAACTTGTGTCTCCAGGATATAAGCCACTTGCAACCCTTTTTCTGCCGCCTTGGGTGCTAGTAAGTCCAGCACTCCCTCAATACAAGTACAGAGATTAAAGGGCTGTTGCTCTAGCTCCAACTTGCCAGATTCAATCTTAGAGAAATCTAAGATGTCATTGATGATGGTTAAGAGCGTTTCTCCACTACTACGAATGGTTTCAGTAAAATCTCGCTGTTGAATAGTCAGCCCTGTATCGAGCAAGAGGCCTGCCAGACCGATCACCGCATTCATAGGTGTACGAATTTCATGACTGACTGTGGCCAAAAATTCGCTCTTAATTTGGTTAGCTGTTTCAGCCGCCTGCTTTGCCTGTGCTAGGGCTTCATTCTGTTCAGTTAACTTTTGGCGCTGGTGCTTTTCTTGCTCTAACAAATGCGCCTGACTCAGAGCAATTCCCACTTGGGCGGCCACTGACTCTAGAAGCTCCACTTCATTAGGAGTCCAGGCGCGAAAGTCATCACACTGGTAGAGGCTGATTACGCCATTCGCTTCTCCTTGATAGGAGGTACGAATCGTCAATAAAGATTTAAGTTCTAAAAGATTAAAAATAAAGTGATAAGGCTCTAATAGCGGGTCAGCATAGACATTGGTGTAGGCGATCGCTCGATCTTGCGACAAAACTGCTGCGACCAAATCATTATTAACCGCAGAAATATCGGCCACTTCTGCCTGATTGATCAAGCTAAAACCGGATTCAGCATATTGAGCCACCAAGCAAATCCGAGGGGTAGGGGTCGTAAGATAGGTCCGAATCACACAACGATTCACGCCAAAAGCTTGACCAATCTGTTGCACCGCAGTCTGAAAAATTTGGGAGGCATCCAGGCTTTGACGAATTTCTTCGGTAATTTTCTTGAGTAAGAGCGTGCGCTGAAACTGTTGTTGCAACACTGCCTCGGCTTGATGGCGTTCTTGCGCTAAGGCGATCGCGGCAGCCGCAGCCCGCAACAAATCAATTTCCGAGGTTTCCCAAGCGCGGGCTTCTACACAGTTATCAAAACCAATAAAGCCACAAAATCGGCTATTGACAATAAAGGGCAACACTAAAATCGATAGAATGCCTTGCGGCTCCAAAATCACTCGTTCTGATTCGGGGAAATCAACCACGATGCCCGCCACAATCTCGCCTTGCGACAACCTCTCGGCCCAGCGGGGAAAAAAGTCGGCATAGGAAAGATTTTGTAGCTCGGGATTGTCAATTTCGGGTTGAACGCCTGCGGTACACCACTCGGCCCGTTGGCTCATCAGCAACTGAGAACTGTGCAGATGGGAGTTTTCAAAGTGGTTTTCAAAAATATAAACTCGGCTAGCTCCAGAAACCTGGCCTAGGAGCTGGAGGACTGAAGTGTAACCCTGCCAATCTTCCTTGCAGACCAAGAGTTGTTGCTGCACTTCGACTAAAGCCGCTAAATATTGCTCTCGTTTAGCGATCGCTGCTGCCGCTTGTTTTTGCTCCGTTTGTTTTTGTGTCAAATTAGAGCCGGAACCAGTCATCTTGAGTGGTTTTCCAGCCTGATCGCGCTCAGCCGTTTGCCCCATGGTTGGCTGAATCATTTGCTCAATCATTTGCCCCATAGCTGGCGCTTCTAGTACCAAAGTGGGGTAGCTCAACGGAGTCAGAGACAGTGCTTTCGAGAGCGGAGCCAACCAAGCTACTTCTGGTATCAACGGCTGTTGGGCCGCTCTGCGAGCCGCGTGAAAGACAGTACTGAGGTAGTAGCCTGCCAACAAAAGGTTAGCGCCGAAAAGCAGTTCACTCAGCATCTGCTAAAACCTCTGAGAGTAGAAGTAGAACTGATAGAGTTTGCCATTGATTCTGAGACTGGCACTCATGGATTCAGCTTTGCAGCTTAGATGCCAGGATGACACATGCAGTATTCCCGATCTGGAGCGGGGAACTGAGTTGGCAGTGAAATTTCTCAGCAGTTGTTAGCCTATGGTTATCCCTACCAACAAAATTAGCCTCCTGCCAATAGGAGAGCGATCGCCCTCTCTGAGCGCTTGCCTGCTCCAGCACGGCTGAAAAATCGGAATCATTCATGATACAAATTTTGCTGGCTGAGGTTGTCTTTCTGAGGAGATGATTGTAAGTGAACCGTGAGCGTACTATTCCAGGGCCAGGACAAGAATCAGTCTGGGACTACCCCCGTCCGCCCCGCTTAGAAGATTCTCCTAAGCATATTCAAATAGTCTTTAATGGCGTCGTGATCGCAGACACCCATCAAGCAAAACGAGTTTTAGAAACCAGTCATCCTCCCGTTTATTACCTTCCTCCTGCGGATATTAATCCAGACTCTTTAATTGCTTCTGCTCAAGCATCTTGGTGTGAGTGGAAAGGACGGGCAGGTTACTACACCGTTGCCGTCGGCGATCGCCAGGCTCCAAATGCGGCTTGGTTTTACCCCGAGCCGACTCCTGCTTTTGAGCCGATCAAGGACTATGTGGCGTTTTATCCCCACTTGATGGAAGCCTGCTACGTCGATGGAGAACAGGTCCAGCCCCAACCAGGAAACTTTTACGGCGGTTGGATCACCTCAGATATTGTTGGCCCGTTTAAAGGCGCATCGGGGACTTGGGGTTGGTAAGCATGAAAGATGTTGACCCTTTAGAAAGCCAGGACTTAAAACGGCTACAGATATTCTTCTACTTGATCCCAGTCGTCGGCTTTTTTCCCGCCATCTGGACGCTCTATCGCAATGAAGGAGGCCGTCAGAGAAAAGCCCTAAGTCGCTTGGTTGTAACCCTCGCCCTAGGATGGCTGTTTGGGTATATCTTATTAGGCACTGGAGCCCAAACTTCGGAATCTCTCACCCTACCCTTGCTATTGATGAGCAGTTTGCTCACCTCTGGCTATTTTTTGGTCAACATCTGGTTAATGGTGCGGCTGTGGCAGCGTAAACCATTGCGTTTACCTGGAGTCAGTCATCTCAGCGATCGCCTACCGTAAGTAGGAAGCTGCTTTTAGATGAGCGATAATTCTCTCTTGCGTTTGAAGCCAAAGGGCTCGTTCCTTAGCTAAACCTAAGAGAGGGGCATCAAATGTCCAGTTTTGGCACAGAATCGAGGGAATACTGTTAACATGCTGCTGTGAACTGGATAGAGGCTGGAAAACTATTGGCTTGCCAGCCTGAGATTGGCTGCCCTATGTTTGAGCAATTTGGGTGCAGAGGTTTCCAAGTCACTCCAGTAGCATCAGCTATTTTTGCTTTAGTGTGTGTTGAGGAAGCCAGTGTCGACCCAAAAGATCCCTTACCAGCGATCGCTGCCGAAACGTCATCAGCCCGTGCCCAAGAAACCGACGAAATCAAGTAACTCACGTTTGGTTTGGCTATTGTTTAGCCTCACTGGGGTCGCTATGTTATCAGCGACGGCTGGAGCTTTGTTGGCAGTATCTTTGGCAACCACCCCGCTGATGCAGAGTAAACTCAGCGCTGAAGAAGCAGCAGTCTTTGGGCAAGGCGAGAGCATTTCCAGCAATCCTAACTTCCGCTTACCTCAACTCACCCGTCCCGTCAGCATTCTGATATTGGGCGCTAAGGTTCTCTCCACCGACGTCCAAAATCCGCCTGCTTATGCGCGTAACTTAGGTTATCAAGCCACAATCAACTCACTTGATGGTTTGACTGACACCATGTTGCTGGTCCGGTTCGATCCAGACAGCAAAAAGTTAGCGGTACTATCCATTCCTCGCGACACCCGTGCCTACGTGGAAGGATACGGAGTCACCAAGATTAATGAAGCGAACTACTATGGTGGTCCTGCCCTCAGCGCCAAAGCTACCAGCGAGTTACTCGATGGCGTGGGTATCGATCGCTATGTTCGGATCAATGTGCAGGGAATTGAAAAACTAATCGATGCTTTGGGTGGTGTCACGGTCTACATCCCCAAAGACATGAAGTATCAGGATGACAGCCAACACCTCTACATTAATCTCAAGGCTGGTAAACGTCGCTTAAACGGCAACCAAGCTCTACAGTTTTTGCGGTTTCGCTACGACGAGAATGGAGATATTGGCCGCATTCAACGCCAGCAAATGCTGATGCGAGCCTTAATGGAGCAAGCGCTCAATCCCGTTACCTTGGCTCGGGTTCCCAAGATTCTGTCTGTGATTCAGTCGCACCTCGACACAAATCTGAGCGTAGAAGAGTTAATGGCTTTGGTCGGATTTGCCACTCAGACCAATCGCTCTAACGTGAAGATGCTGATGGTGCCTGGCGACTTTAGCGCTCCAGGAGAATTCCAAGCAAGTTATTGGGTTCCTGATCAGGATCGCATTCAATCCCTCATGGCCCAGCACTTCAATCTTGGTGTGGGTAGTGCTTTGCCCACCAACCCCGCCTATTTGCGAGTCGCGATCCAAGACAGCACCCGTGAGTCTGCGGCTACAGAAGGCGTGATGAGTGCGCTAAATCAGGCAGGATATGAGAATGTTTCCGTCAATGATCCTTGGACCGAACCGCTGAATGTGACGCGGATTGTGGCCCAACAAGGAGATGCCGAAAGCGCCGAAGCCTTACGTCAAGTTTTAGGAGTCGGCGAAGTCCGCATCGAAAGCACAGGAGCTTTGCAATCGGATGTCACGATCCAAGTCGGTAAGGATTGGCTCCGCCAACAAAGCCGCTAAGAAACAGCTTCCTCAGAGTGAGCCGCCTGAGTCATAATCCACTCCTGCAAAATTGGATTTACCCGCTCTGGAGCTTCATCTTGCGGACAGTGCCCTAAGCCCTCCAGTGCAATAAATTGCTGGACTTGGGGAAACTTGGCAAACTCCTGACCCAAAGCGATCGGCTCCCAAGGATCTTCGGTACCCCAGAGAATAATGGCAGGACAAGGTAGGACGGGAAGCAAATCTTCTGGCAATGGTCCTTGAGAGTAGCGAGTAAAGGCCAAGAAGACTGCTGCTGCTCCCGCATCCACGGTAGGAGCCATCAATAAATCCACTAGTTCATCCGAAACTGCGGCTGGATCTCGATACGCTTGCAACAAAATTTTCCGCACCACCTTGCGTTGTGCTAGACGGCTAAAAAAGAACTGCCCAATCCAACTCACGCCCAGTAAACGCTGTAGCACAGGGGCACCAACTCGCCGATGCCAGGGCAATCCCAAGCGCTTGCGATCGTGCAGTAGGCGTAAGGAACAGTTGAGTAAAGCGACTCCTAAAGCAATCTCTGGTCGATCCACCGCTGCTTGCATCGCCACAATGCAACCAATCGAATTCCCCACCAAAAAAGCTGGTCCACCCACGACTTCCTGGCAAAAATCCGCAACCTGTTGGCCCCAAGTTTCCATCGTGTACTCGACTTGTTCCCCAGGTTGCAACGGGCCAGGTTTGGCTTTAGCGGAACCCCCAAAGCCAATCAGATCTAGGGCGTAAACGCGACAGGTAGTGGCTAGAGCGGGAATATTCTTACGCCAGTGTCCCCAGGATGCCCCAAAGCCATGCACCAGAACGACGGCAGGCCCGCGATCGCCTTGGGTATGGTAAGAAATTGGAAATCCCTGCCAGTTCCAGGTCAAGGCAGTGAGATGGGAGTAAGTCACGGCTGAGGCATTAGAAACGGGGGGCATCATGGAATTTCTAGAAAACTACTGGCAAAACTGCATAAGCTTCAATCCTTATTGTGGCAACAAGCTCGCAGGAATGCGCGGTAATGGCTAGAACATAGGCTGGAGTTACAAGCAAAACGCCAAGTTTGGGAACACTAGCAGTAAAAAGCAGGGAATTTGAAGATGCCGCCAAGACCCATCCGTTCCAATATCACCCCCAAAATCAGCACAATGCCCCGTCCGCAAACTGAAGCGACGGTCTATCTGGATGTCTATAAGCTAGTAGTAGAGCGCAGACGGCTGGAACAGGAACGACAAAAAATTGAGCAGCGCAGCCAGCAAATCAATCAGCGGCTGACACAACTCGATCAACAAATTGTGGTGTTGGAAACAACCTTGCAGCAAATGCGGTCAGATATAGTTCCTGAGGCACGACCGATCCCTCCTCAAGCCAAAGCTGATCAAACAGAAATCTTCGACATGCTGTTCTTGGAATATTAATTGCCCTGTGAAACATTTTCCGGCAAAGCTTTACGTTCTCTGGCTTGGTATTTTGTTGCCCCTGCTAGGTTGCAATTCAGTACCTCAACAAACATCATCTAGTCCCCCGGCAAGTGTTGCTGGTAGTCCCAGTGCTACAGCTATAGTCAGCCCCAGCGATCGCCCTGCACTAACTCAGCCGCCTATCTCAGCCCAAACGATTTCCGCGAAAGGTATTGGAGCGGCTCAATTTGGCATGACGTTAGGAGAGGTGAAGCAGGCGTTAGGGCCAGAAACATCCTTCAAGGTTGAGTCACCCTACATTGTTGACTTTGATGCGATCGCGGTGCAGCAAGGAAAAGAAACCCTGTTTTACATCCTGTATCCTGCTGTCACCCAACTAGGGGATACAGATAAGTTTGAAATTTTGCTAACAGATAATCCTCAGTTCCAAACGGCTGAGGGTGTTGGCCCTGGCATGGCACTCCAGCAGGCCGAAACTATTTATGGTCAGGCAACGCTGTCTTACCATACGGCCAACGAATCGCGAGAGTACGTGAAGTTCGCTCAGCAACCCGCTGACAGGATTCATTTCCGCCCTCAGACCCAAGATAAAGCTCAATTTGCAGGCATCTACCCTTCACCCGCGCAGGAATACAACGAGACTCAAGCGTTTGCACCAGATGCCGCGATCAAGACGGTAGAAATCCTTTGCCCAGCTCAGAATTGTTTGAAACCTTAATTCTGAAAGACTTCAGCGGAAAACATCTCAGTCAAGGTGCGGAGGTAGGGTAAAAATAGCGCTAGATGATCTGGGGTGAGGCGATCGTGCATTTCCCAGCCTAGCGTTTGTAGCATGTCTTGCACCAACTTCCAACTGACGTTGAGGCGGGGATAAAGCATGACACAAAGCGGGAAGAGTTCTTGTTGCACCGAGCGAATGCTGTCTTCCAAAATGCAAAGGCAGAGGTACACCTGGAACATTTCTACATCACGGATGCTAGAAACTCGAACGGATGATGAGTTGAGTAAGCCACTATAGCTCTCATAACCCGGATTCGATCGCCCAACTTGGCTGCAAACCGCATGAGCAATTTTGGTGCTCACAGGCAATAGAGCTTGTACTGCTTCTAAGACGGGAGAGCCAAGGTCATGCTCTGCCGCGGCTCTGTAAGCATCCCGCAAAGGCATATACATGTGGTCATCCATAACCTTGAAGTAAGGCTCTAGCAGCGATCGCTCGGTCGGCGGTAGCTTTTCTAGCAACATTTTGCCAGTGTAGTGAAACTGCATGCTGACAAAGCCGATCGCGCGTGGGTCTTGAGCTGTGTATTTGCGCCGCACTCGGCCAAAGTCATTCCCCACCACCACTGACAACCGCCGAGGAGTGATGCGCTCAGCGTAAGCATCTAATGACTTCTTGAATAAGTTGTGAGCATCGGCTGCAATTTGCCAGGGGTCGATCAAGCTGGGGTCAATATCGTGGCGCTCCATTTCTTCGGAGAGCAACGTTTCTGTGGTGGACCAAGCCTGAGCGCTGGCTAAGGTTAACTGCTTGAGTAGCTTGCTGGCAGTGAGGGTTCGTCCCTCTTTAGAATTGACCGCCGCCAGGTTATCACTCGTTTTTAGTTGCTCTGTCGTTTCCTTAGAAGTGACGGCAACGACGTATTTTCTGGCCCAAATGGCTGCTAAGGAATGAATAGATTCTGGTACTGCCCCCCTGGAACTTGGGCTTGGTGCTGCAATCCTTTGCAGCTGAGACGGCAATGCCATAGACGGTTGCTCTTTAGCCGCAGTAGATGCCAGGGAATGAGTCATTACCAAATCCACAATTATCAACAGGGTTTTTGAATTTAGAAATCAAAACTTGATCATCTCAAGCGGCGGCTGAGTCATTCAGCACCAATAAGCAAGGAAGAAAATACGCAGATATTTACAGTTTTCTGAGAAATGCTCTATTAGACATCAAGTATCCTGTATTTTTGCTGAAAAGTAAAACAGACTGTTGAGAATCTTCAATCTCGTGAAGATCCAGTGGACACTCAATTCAGTCTGAAGTCAGAAATTAGCCGCTGGCTACATGATTTATGAGAAAAGTCTACCTTCCTTAAGGTATAAATTATGTCAATAATGTCTCACTCTAGTTACATAAAATCTCGTAAGCCAGAGCCAGTTAGGCTAACGGCAAGGCGTAATGCTAGCGCAGATTGCTACACCTGGGACCGAAAGGTTCTTGTACTATTGAGGGTGAATTAAGCAAAGTGGCAACTATGAGTGCAGGCAGCAATTCGAAAGCGATTAAGTTTGGTACGGATGGATGGCGAGGGATCATTGCTGACGACTTTACCTTTGCTAATGTACGGCGGGTAACACGCGCGATCGCCAGCTATCTCAAAACCGCTTACTCCCAGGATCGACCGGTTTTAATTGGCTATGACACTCGCTTCTTAGCAGATGAGTTTGCTCAAACGGCTGCTGAAGTGTTGGCAGAGTTAGGTTGGACTGTCAAAATCGTGGATCGGGACTGCCCAACGCCTGTCATTGCCTATAATGCTCGTCACCTCAACTCAGCCGGAGCGCTGATGTTCACGGCGAGCCACAATCCTGCTCCTTACTGCGGGATTAAATATATTCCTGACTATGCGGGTCCTGCAACGACTGAAATTACAGATACGATTGTCGCCAATATTGAAGGAGCGAGTGACGCGCCTGCATCGACTGGCAATGGCGATCGCATTTCCACCTTTGACCCCAAGCCAGAATATTTAAAGTTCATCTATACGCTTTTAGATGTCGAGCGGATTCGCAGCGCTAAGCTCAAGGTGAAGTATGACGCGCTCTACTCTACTTCACGGGGTTATTTGGATGAAGTACTGATGCACTGTGGCTGTGAAATAGAAGCGTTCCACACCTACAGAGATGTGCTGTTTGGTGGAGGTATGCCTGAGCCAAAAGGGGAGCAGCTAGAAGAATTGGTTGCAGCCGTGAAGCGCGATCACGCGGATCTGGGTTTAGCCACGGATGGAGATAGCGATCGCTTTGGCATTGTGGATGAGCAAGGCAATGTCTTAACTCCTAACACGGTGCTGTTGTTGCTGGCCCGCCATTTGGTCAAGAATAAAGGCAAAAATGGCGCGATCGTGCGGACTGTGGCCACAACCCATCTGCTAGATAATTTTGCCGCTAAGTATGGCTTAGAAATTCACGAAACGGCAGTGGGCTTCAAGTATGTCGGCCAGAAGATGCGGGAAACCACGGTTCTGATCGGTGGTGAGGAGTCGGGCGGTCTCAGCATCATCGACCATATCCCTGAGAAAGATGGGGTTTTGGCAGATATGTTGGTGGCTGAGGCGATCGCTTATGCAGGTAAGCCTTTGAGCCAGTTGGTAACAGAAGTGATCGCCGAGGCAGGTGGGCCGCTCTACAACAAGCGTCTCGACTTGCACTTGGAAAACCCTCACAAGGAAGCGGTTTTGGAATCTTTCACTAAGAATCCACCGTCGGAAGTGGCAGGGATTAAGGTGAAGGAAGTGGGTCGCAAGGATGGCATTAAGCTTTACCTAGAAGACGGTAGCTGGGTGTTGCTACGTCCCTCTGGAACTGAGCCGTTGATGCGGGTTTATATGGAGACAAATTCTCCTGAGAAGGAAACCCAAATTGCTCAGCATATGGATCGGGTGATTCATCAGATTCAACCTGTGGGTGTTTAAGAAAAGCCTTGGGGGCGCTTGCCCCCAAACCCCCGCTGAGGGACGGTTGCGTCCCCCAGACCCCCTCCAAAGGTAACTTCGGTATCTTTAGTTGGGGAACTTCTGTCTCCTAATTTCTGACTCCTGACTCCCTCTTCTCGTTTCATCCTTCATCCCTCCTCTTTCTCCTCACCCCCTACCAATGGTTAATCTACTCGCCTCGCTACTTTTGGCTGCCTGGGTTGTGGCGATCGCCATTGTTTCAGTGCAGAATTTTACGCCTGTCTCTTTTGAGTTTCTGCTGTTTAAGTCGGTGGAAATTCCGTTTGGGATTGTGCTGGCGTTTAGTGTGGGGCTGGGTATGGTTGGGATGGCGCTGCTCCAGTTTCTATGGGGTTTCAGCAGCTCTAGTCGGGGTTACTCTGGTTCCTCAGTCAATCCGGGTGGAAGGGCTCAGAGGAATGATAACTGGTCTGAAGATTGGTAAAACTCAGGCTCCGATCTAATCAATCCGTAGGTTGAGGGGTAGGCGGGCATAGACACCAAGAGGATCGTTGAAGGCTTTCAGGGTGGACCAATCTTGTTGCACTTTGAGCAACTCAGCTGTGAATGGATCGACTTTTTCGGTAGCTGTTTCAGCAGCTTGAGCCGCTGGATCACCGATGAGTCGCTTGAGAATTTGGTCTTCCAGGCTGCGGGTCTTAGGATATTCTTCTAGTTTCCAGTCATCGCCCAACTTGGCGCGCTTGGCGGCATCTTCGACGGCAGCATTGAGTCCCCCGATCGCGTCGACTAAGCCGAGTTGTTTGGCGGATGTGCCTGACCACACTCGTCCTTGGGCTAAGGTTGCTACTTTCTGTTTGGGCAGTTTGCGAGATTCAGCAACTTTGGTCAGGAAGCGGTCATAGATGCGATCTACGACGCGCTGATGTACAGCTAATTCTTGGGGCGTTCTGGGGCGTGTAATGCCTTCGCTATCAGCAAAGCGGGCGGTCTTCACCACATCCCAAGTAATGCCTTGGGCGTTGGCTAGTTTTTGCACGTTGGGCAAGAGGCCAAATACGCCAATGGAGCCAGTGATCGTATTCGGTTCCGCAAAGATCCGATCGGCATAGGTGGAGATCCAGTAACCACCGGACGCGGCCACATCTCCCATTGACACCACAATCGGTTTGACTTTCTTGATCAGCACTACTTCTCGCTGAATCACTTCGGAAGCGGTGACGCTACCACCTGGGCTATTCACTCGTAATACAACTGCTTTGACATCATCGTCGAGCCGCAGTTCTCGCAGTTGTCTAGCTAGGCGATCGCCTCCGACTGAGCTAGGGCCGCCAATCCCTTCTACAATGTCGCCTTCGGCATATACCACTGCGACTTGATTGCTGGAAGATTTTTCCGTGTCGGATTCAACCGCTCTGGCATAGGTCGGCAAGCTAATTTGCCGGAAGGAGCGCTCGTCTTCGTCGCTGTCCGTCATTTGCTTCAACTCGGCCACAACTTCATCGAAGTAAGCCACTTTATCAACTAAGCGCCGTTGCAAAGCTTCTTCGGCTAACAAAACGCCTTGGTTATCGGCGATCGCTTGAATTTGCTGAGGCTTGAGTTTCCGGTCTTTGCTGACAGTAGTGGAGAATTCGCTCCAAAGGTCTCCTAGGAGTTTGGCCGTTTGTTCACGGCTGGCAGAGCTTTGCTTAGTGAGGAGGAATGGTTCTACGGCTGATTTGTACTTGCCAACTCTAGTGACCTGAACACCGACCCCATACTTTTGCAAAGCTCCGGTGTAGAAAGTTGGCTGGGAGCTAAACCCGTTCAGTTCCATTGAACCAATTGGATTGAGTACAACAGTGTTGGCAACTGAGCCGAGGTAATACTCTCTCTCTCCCCACTCCATGTCGTAGGCAATAATCTTTTTGCCCTTGGCCCGAAACCGCTCTAGCGCTTCCCGCACTTCCTTCAAGGTCGCTAAGCCAGAACTGCTACTACCCGCGCTCATGTTGCCATACAGGTAAAGCGCGATAATCCGGTCGTCCTGAGTCGCTTCCTCAATCGCTTGCAGCACTGTCTGGAGAGAGACGGAGTCATTATTGTCGTTCGATAACGCTTCACTAATCGCCTGACTCGTACTAGTGGCAGGCTTGGAATCGGTAATGTTCAGGGATAAATCAAACGTTAGAACGGACTTGTTTCTCACCTGGGGGCCTGAGTCAACTGACGCAGCAGCAATGAGCAAAAATATTAGCCCCCCCACTCCTAGACTGCAAAAGAGGATCAGCCCTGCCAAACTAGCAAAGGTGTATTTGAGAAAGTCACGCATTGAGAGAATCCCTGGCAAAAGTGAATAGCGCCTCGGCAAGCATCAGGCTTCAAGGAGAAACTAACTGGTCAAGCTTTAGCTAGGTGCCTAAAACATTCCTCTATGCTAATTGCTCTATCACGAAGCCGCTTTCCTTTCAGCATGCCCAAACTCAGGTTGAAAGGTGAGTTAGACCTTCAATTCCAGAGCTTGCGATCGCCTGAGCGCTTCAATAGTCGAGTTGCCTGTACAGAAGAGTACCGTTTCGATCTCGGCAATCAGCACCTCTGCTAGTTCCGCCAAAGCGGTTTCCGACTCACAAGCTGCCTGCAAGAAGGGCTGGGCCAAACCTGCCAAGTCTGCACCTAAGGCGATCGCTTTAGCCACTTCTAAGCCATCGCGCAAACCGCCGGAGGCGATCAGAGGAATGGTGGGAGCGATCGCCCGGATGGTGGTGATGCATTCTGCAGTGGGCAAACCCCACTCGGCAAACGTCGCCCCTAAGCGTCGTTGTTTGGCATCTGTAGCCCGTTCACTCTCCACCTTGGCCCAGGAAGTTCCTCCTGCACCCGCTACATCAATCGCTTGCACTCCAGCCTCGATCAGCTTTTGCGCCATTGTTGCCGAGATGCCATTGCCGACTTCTTTGGCAATCACCGGGACGGACAATTTCTGGCAAAGCGTGGCAATTTTAGCGAGTAAGCCTCGGAAGTTAGTGTCGCCTTTGGTCTGCACACACTCTTGCAACGGATTCAAGTGCAGAATCAGAGCATCGGCTTCTAGCCAATCAATCACCCGCAAACATTGATCTAGGCCATAGCTGTAGTTCAGTTGCACCGCGCCCAGGTTCGCGAATAGCAAAATATCGGGGGCAAGCGATCGCACATTGAAGGTCGGCGCGACTTCTGGGTTCTCGACGGCAACCCGTTGGGAACCAACTCCCATCGCGATTTTGTAGTGCTGCGCGACAGTGGCGAGGCGGTAATTAATGGTTTTGGCTAGCTCTGTGCCGCCTGTCATGGAGGAAATCAGCAAGGGAGCTGCCAGCGGTTTACCCAGAAATTGAGTGGTTAGATTAATCTCGCTGCGGTCAATCTCTGGCAAGCAGCAATGGGTAAAGCGATAGCGCTCTAGTCCATTTGTCGCCTGATGACATTGCACGCTTTCATCTAAACAGATGCGGATGTGATCAGCTTTGCGGGATTGGGTTTCGGTGGGGGAAGTGAGGGGCGCGTTCACAAAAGACCAATGAGTCAAGCAAAAGGGAAGTCTTGATCAGAATACCTTGGATGGCAGCACTCCAGACACTTCCCTCTATTCAGCGATCAGGTTCAGCAATCGAGTTCAGTAATCAAGTCATCCAGGCAATTAACCACCCCAGCCATCGGGCTTACGAGGAATCAGCTCTACTCCATCTCGGCCATCCAAGTCTTGCAAGTAGACCTTCACTTTCTCTTCTTTCGAGGTGGGCAGTTTTTTCCCTGTGAAATCTGGGTGAATCGGCAGTTCTCGATGGCCGCGATCGACTAAAACGGCGAGCCAAATTTCTGGCGGTCTACCATAATCATTCACTGCATTTAAGGCCGCTCGAATCGTCCGTCCCTTATAGATCACATCATCTACTAAGACTACTGTTTTCCCAGACAGATCAAAGGGAATATCGGTTTTATCGGGGGTACGCACCCCAATTTCATCTAAATCATCTCGATAAAACGTGATATCCAAAGCGCCCACTGGCACCTGCACCTGCTCTAAAACCTCGATTTGTCGCGCTAATGCATAAGCCAAGGGCACGCCTCTAGTGCGAACCCCTAGTAAAACCAACTGAGACAAATCATTCGCTTTTTCGACAATTTGAGAGGCTAGTCGGGTCAAAGTCCGACGTAATTCCTCGGCTGAAAGAATTTCTATGATTTCGGAGGCCATAAAGTTTCTACTAGGAGCTGTATTCGCCAGAAACACCCTAAGCGGCTTAGGCAAAGTTTAGGGCAACTGGCCTGTAGAGAAAACCATTTCAGACCACAGAGTTAAACCAAAAAGTCCCAATCCTAACCAAAGCAAAAAGCTAATGCGGGTCAGTTGCAACGCTTGGTAAATCCGTTCTGGCGTAATGGCGTGAATTGGTTCTCCTAGCAAGGGTTTATGTTTGGCAACGCTCCGATACCAATTGGTACCTCCCACTTGCACACCCAAAATTGCCGCATAGGCACACTCACTCCAGCCAGAGTTAGGGCTAGCATCGGCGATCGCGTCCCTGCGACAAATTCGCCACACATATCCTGGCTTTCCGGAGAGCAAAGCCAACGTCAGCACGACCAGACGGCAGGGCAACCAAGTTAAGAGATCTTCCATCCGGGCACTAAACCAACCCAAGTGCGTGTAGGGCGCTTCTTTGTAGCCCACCATTGAGTCTAAGGTGCTGGCAGCTTTATAAGCGATCGCTAAGGGCACTACTCCCACTCCAGGCAAAGCAGCACCCAGCAAGGCGTAAAACAAGGGAGCCATCACCCCATCCGTGGCATTCTCCGTGACGGTTTCCAGTACCGCTCGTAACACTTCCTGCTCTGATAAATTCTCCGTATCTCGTCCTACATAAAAGCTCAAACGAGTGCGGGCCTGTGCCAAATCTCCGCTGGATAGAGGCTGCATCACGTCCTCAGCAGCAGACCTCAAGCTCCGCCCCGCAAAACAGGATGCCAATAGAATGCTTTGCACGGCAATTCCTAGCCCTGCATGAATCCAAGTGGCAGCTACAGCGATCGCCCAACCAACCCAGCCACTACCAACAACCAGACCAAGGCCCAAAAACACCCCTGCTAACCGCTGCCCCGTAGCTGACTTGAGGTAGCGAAACACGAATTGTTGGTAGCGAGCGATCGCCCAGCCCATGACCCGCACCGGATGAGGCCAGCCCCAAGGATCTCCGATGACGTAATCAATCAAAGCCGCGATCGCTAATACCCAAAGGGCGATCGTGGATGGTGGGGTGAATGATTCTAAAGCTGCGAAGAAATAACTAAAAAAAGATACTCCTAAAGTCATGCCAATAAGGTTAAAAAGGGGTATGGCCCATCGGAGTGTACCTAGCTTTTTTAGGCACAATCAACAGATGCATCTACTCTCGCAGGAAGTTTAATTGCTATGTCCTCCCATCAACTTGTTCCTATCCAGTCTGACGACGGCACAATCATCTACATCGAAGCGCAGCAAAACGTTGAGAATACTCCAATTTCTGACACTTCATCCTACGAAGGCAACGAAGAAGTTGAACAAAAACGGGGAGGAGGAAAGGGATGGCCTGGTGCTGCGGCTAAGTCTATGAGTTCCCATAGCTCAATGCAGATGGTGCAGAATACCCTCCGCAGCTACACCGCCTATACGCTGAACGCCTTCAAAAATTTTGGCGCTGGCAACATTGATGAAGTTACCCTAGAGTTTGGTATCAATTTTAGTGCAGACGCAGGCGTGCCCTACATCGCCAATGGCAAAGCCCAAAGCAGCATGAAAATTACAGTTAAGTGCTCTTACAACAATCAAGTAGAGGGGTCCGAGGAAAACCCAACTGATGAACTTGCGCAGGGACAGGTCAACTGTTCAGCCAATAGGCAAGTCAATGAGCCAATCCATGAGTCAGCAAACGGAACAGCTTATGGAGAAGTTAGCCGCCAAATTCATAACCATCACAACCAATTTAGGCAGCCAGTTTAGTCCATATTTTACTGATGCAGCGCTGTCGGATCAGTGCATCTCTAAGCACAGTCAGTATTAAATTTTACCCAGCCTACCAATGGAGCTGATGTCGGAGTCAACACCTAATCGAAAAGGTTGTTGGCTCCTCCTTTTTTAGAACCAAAATTAAACTACAAAACTTGTCGATTCTCCTTGAGCCGCTTGCCAGCTTCGGGCATCATAGTAAAGGTCTTCTAGGGATATACTGTATAGCGCCTCTTTCAACTTTTGGTGTAAGCGATTCCAGAGGGTAAAGGTCACCCAATCCTCGGCTTGCTCTGCGTCTGGAGCGTAGCGTGACAAAGGCTCAATTGTTTCACCGACGGCTTCTAAGATTTGACCCAGAGAGATTTGAGCCGGCGATCGCGCTAGTTGATATCCGCCTTGAGACCCTCGGAGCGAGTTCACTAACCCCGCTCGACGCATCTCAATCAATAGCTTTTCTAGATAAGGGGCAGGCAAATCTTGGCGACGGGCGATCGTATTGACGGAGGTAGGACCATAACCCGGTTGCAAGCTTAAATCTAATAAGGCTTTCACACTGTAATGACCCCGAGTTGTTAGCTTCATTGCTCCCCAAAAAAGTTGCCGTAACAGACGCAACCATTCTCATCTAAAGTGGATGTCGCACCATAAATTACAAAGTCACCCTTAGCAGTAAAATGCAGTAATTTGTCCTCATTTTCTCCTCAGCAAGCTCTGCTTTATTAGCTTTCCTCTTCTGTCTCAAACATCCTAGACTACCTCCGAATAAGACCAAGGATTTTAGTTGTAAATTGCTCCATCAGCCTCTTCACAAGGGTTGAATAATTCTGCTTCCACCAGCTTGAGGTGACTGTAATAATGATATTTTCTTTGGATCTTAATCAGCAGTTCTAATGCTTATCTGACTTATCTAGACATTACCTATACTTCATAAGTACTAAATCAAAAAATTACTTCTTAAAATCAATAGATATTGTGAACAAGCCTGCTTTATCAGTGTAGTATAGTTTTACAAGCTGATACTCAGCTCAGATTTCCATATCTCAGCGTCGATCAGCAAGAAGTAATCTAGACCCCTTGTTAATTTTTTTAGACTCAAGTTGATGACTAAAAAGAAAAAAATTGAACCTCTGACAGGTGAAGCTCTCCTCAAAAAAGTCAAAGAGTTAGACACTCTTAGTAAGGAAGAAAAAGCGAAGGCATGTGGCTACTACACTCAGACTAAAAGTGGTGTAGAACGAGTCAACATGATGAAGTTTCTCAATGCTCTGATTGATGCTGAAGGCATTGAGTTAGATGGCAAGCAAAATGGTAATGGTCGGGGTGGACGCAGTGCAAGCTACCGCATCAGTGTTCAATCCAATGGCAATTTACTCATCGGCTCTGCTTACACCAAGCAAATGGATCTCCAACCTGGAGACGAATTTGAAATTTCTTTAGGCCGTAAGCATATTCATCTGCGGCAAATTGATCTGCAAGACCAGGAAGCTGCTTCTTAAGTTTCTTATTGCCAAACTCTCAGATTTGAGCGGCAATTTTTGCTAATGAAGCCAGAATCCATCGAATCGTCAACTAGAGTTCCTGCAAGAGTAATCAATCCAAGGCACTCTTGCTGGACTTTTACATTAAATTTGTAATTGTAATTTCTGTGTAGATTCTTTTTATGGAAAGTATCGATTGGATGAATTTATCGGCTGCCACATTAGCGATCGCTATCCTCATTGGCGGTATGTTGATGATGTTCACCAGTGTTTGGACGACTAAAAGCAAGAAGTAAAAACTGAATTTGCAGTCGTGAACAAAACTAATTTCTGACGCAGCTCGCTTTGTCACTAAGCGGGCTGCTTTAGTGTGGGTAGAGAAATTTCCTCAGAGTTTAAGGGAGCTGTAAGGTGTCGCTGTAGGGCTTTGCGAGTAGCAGCTAAGTTGCATGCTAAAGGAATTCGCTCTTGCTCCAACAGGCCTACCACTAGATGAGGAGGCTCTCGATCGACTACGGGAAGCTGGCGCAATCCTCTCGCTCCCATGCGATCGATCGCTTCCGTCACCAACTCATCCTTGTAAGCATACAGCAGCTCACTGGTACAAATTTCCCCCACAGGCTGACTTGCTAATGTGGCTGATGGTTGCGGTGATAGCGCTTCTGCTACCGAATTTGCTGTCCTCTCTGGGGCTGCTAGCACGCGATTAATATCTTGCAGCGTCACAATTCCCCTGAGTTGCCCTGTCTCATCCACTAGCAAAGCGCTATGTAGATGCCCACGCAGCAAAATCTCGCTAGCTTCTAACACAGGTAAAGCGTACGGCAGAATGAGCGGAGAAGGTTGCATGGCCTCTTCTACGGTCAGGTGCTTTAAGGCTTCTTGCCCCTGATCCGGCTCAACGTTGACTCCCATCTGCTTCAAATTCAAACCTGGCTTTGAAATAGGCTTCAGCGACTCGATCACCCAGACACTCAAGCCAACGGCAGCCATCAAGGGCAACACAATGCGATAGTCGCGTGTGAGTTCAAACAACAGTAGAATCGCTGTCAATGGTGCTCGCACACTTCCCGCCAAGACAGCAGCCATGCCCACCATTGCATAGGCAGGGGGTGCGGCAATTGCGATCGCAGCAGCAGGCAGAATCGCCGCCAGAATCTTGCCATAACTTGCGCCTAGCACCGCTCCTAAAAACATAGCTGGGGCAAAAATTCCACCCACTAAACCACTGCCCAAACTCAGAGCAGTCAAGGCGAGTTTGAAAACCAGGAGCAGGAGCAATAAAGGCAACGAAAATTCTACATTCCGGAGCAAAGCCTCAATGGTTTCGTAGCCAATCCCCAGAGTCTGGGGCAGAGCGAGGGCGACTAAACCCACACAAGCTCCACCAATGACGGGATGAACTGGGCGGGGAATGCGGCTCACCCAAGCAAATCCTGAAATTTCACCCCGGAAAAAAGTTTGCGCGAGCTTGATGGTTTGGGTGTAAGCCACCGATACTAAGCTGGCACATAACCCAAGACCGATATAAAGCGGTAGTTCTAATGGGCTGCGAACTTCGTAAGCGGGCAAGGCAAAGGCAGGTTGTGCGCCTAAACCGATCTGAGCAATTAATGCTGCCACCACCGCGGCTAAGAGCACGACACTCACCGCTGAGGTGGCAAACGTAGTGCCTAAAACCACTTCAAGCGCAAAAAATACTCCCGCGATCGGCGCATTGAATCCTGCTGCTAGACCTGCCGCTGCCCCTGCTCCTAATAAGAGACGCTGCCGTTCTTGAGATACTTGCAGGATTTGGCCAAGCAAGAGGCCAAAATTAGCGCCAATTTCTACACTCGGTCCTTCTGGGCCTAAGGAAGCTCCGGTGCCCAAGGAAACTGACGCAGCTACCATCTTGGTCACAGGACGAATGGGAGAGATTTCGCGCTTACCCTGCGTTGCGGCAATGAGAGAGGAAATACCAGGGCCAAAGTCTTGCCAGCGCCAGCGCATAAAGCCAACGATGACACCCCCAAGCATGGGCACACAGGCTAGGGTCCAAGCTCCCCAAGGGGCGATCGCTCCCATCAAATCCTCTAGCATCAAGCTATGGATTAATTCGATTAAATAGTGAAAGGTCACGACTCCCATGCCAGTACCGCCACCAATCAGGATCGCCAAGATAAGCACGACCGTTTCAGGTGTGGGTTGTAAGCGATTGAGAATATGGGCAAAATGAGAAGTAGAGGGGGCTGGCGTCGGTTGCTCAGCCAACCCATCCGGGGCTGGAATCAGAGACATTGAGAGTCAATAGAAAAATTAGATAAAGCTTAACTTTTATGTATTTCTAGTCTTTCATTGTGATTGATCTTGAAGCCTGACGACAAGCATTAAACTCATGCCAAAGCCAAGAATTCATCAAATCCTGGAACGAATGGATAGATACTATAGGCTGTTACAGCTTAGTTAGGTTAGAGTGATATCGCATTGCCACACTAGCCTTGGAAATTCAGCTAACTGGACGATGTTAGCAATGCCATTTTGCGGAAAACTAGCTGTAAGAGAACCGTCAGAATAAGATTCTCTGCCTTAGCAGGCAAGCGTACTGAGTAGTTCCTGGGCAAGTGGAAAGTTCTAATGAATGCTCACACTTTTGATCATGACGCTGTCATTTGTCCCCTATGCCATCGCGATGGCAGAATTGGGCCGCATCGACTCTTGAATGGGCTGTTAACTTGTTCTCACTGTCGAGAGCGGTTTGTAGTCAGCCGCAGTGGTCATTTTGTCCGTGATCCTTTTACGCTAAAGCAGCTAGCAGATAGCCGCACTTTACGGCGTCAAAGTCATCCGTTCGCTAGAATCCTACGTGATTTTGGTTTTTCCAAATATCCATCTCTTTTTGCGATCGCTAGCAGCGTGGTGCTTTTAGGTTTGACATTGACAGCTGTGGGAGATTGGGCGGTTCCTCAAGCATCAGTTCCAGGGGTAGTGAACCATATTACTGAAACTTTAGGCATTGACGAGACAGATCCTTAGATCTGGTGTTATTTCACCGAACTCAGCCATAAAACCTGTTTGGCACCGATGACGGGTCAACTCAACAAAGTTATATAAGCTTTACGAGCTCTGCAATTTTTTCGATCGCTTCAGCGTCGGGATGAGTTGAATTTTTGTAGCAGTTTCCAAAGCCGTACGATACCCCATGAGACTCGCTTTAACTCCATCTTGCGACGGATGTACCGAAGCATTTAGTCATGGAACTTTAATATTTAACCACTATTTTTTCACATCAAACTTAACAAGCTTTAGGGGGGGATCTCCCTAGTCATTGGGTAACTAAACCATTGTTTTCCTCCTAGGCGTAACTTAAGTTTAATAAGAGAGCTGCAAAGCCTACTTACCCGTTTTCTTTACAGAATTAAAAAATTCAAATTGGTTGCTAACTATATGCATAAGTGCCCTTGCTGCTCCGATCGTCTCCTACGTCATGCTCGTCACAATGAGGTTTATTGGTTCTGCACTCATTGTTGGCAAGAAATGCCTGACTTGACTTCTTTGATGGAGACAAAACAGCAGAATCGGCAGCAGCTTGAGCGTCTACTAGGTGGTTATAGCTCCCCTTTAGCAAGAGTTTAAGGGATAACAGATTTTTCAAGAAATTGCTGTTTAACTAAACCGATTCAATTCTTTTTTTAAGTTAGATAAAAGAGACAAATTCAAAAAAAGAGCGATCGCCTCTGAAATTAAAAAAGGCGATCGCTCTTTTTTTGCTTTAAAGATCTTTAAGCTGTTTAGGCACTAAAAGCAGGACATCGTATAGTGGTATGCGCTTATGGTGCTAAAAGCAGGTGTGCCGCAATGGAGTTAAACAGCAGATGAATCTACCTTTAGTTTTAGATATCGCCATTGGGTTAATATTTATTTATTTAATTCTGAGCCTCTTAGCTTCAGAAATTCAAGAATTAATTGCCACACTTTTGCAATGGCGAGCAGTTCATCTCAAGAAATCCATTGAAGTTTTGCTCACAGGTGGTGAGGGAACAGAAGAAAAAGATGTGAGAGACTTTGCCGATCGCTTATATTCCAATCCACTCATTAAAAACATTAACCAGGAAGCTAAAGGTTGGGCAGAAAACTTTTTCAGGAGTATCACTTGGGTAATTAGCTCCGCTATAGGTCGTGGCAGAAGTATCTTTGGAGGCTCCAAACGGAGTGGTCCTTCCTACATTAATGCTGAAACTTTCACGACTACGCTTTTGGAGACTTCTGGAATTCCGGTATTAGTGCAAAAGTTAAGTGAATTAAAATTAGAAGAATTTATTCAAACCAATCTGCAAACAGCGATCGCCGAAGCTCAAGGTGCTATCTATGCGCCGTCAGTCACTGTTCCTACTGACACGACCACAGCTTTAGAAGAAGATGCTTCTTCAGCGGAGGCGCTACAAGCTCAGCTACAAACCGAATTTGATTTATTGACGCAGCAATTTAATACAATCCTGGAAGACTTTAGAACGAATAAATCAACTCTAGAAGGTAGCATCAAGTGGATTGCTTATCGGCTCGATCGCTACATTGAGCGATGCAAAGAGGTAGGTTCTGATGATCCTCAAGCTCAAGCATTTATTGGGCGGCTACAAGCCCTAAGACGAGAGATCTTTGAGGATGATCCGACCAGTGGGGCGATCGCGATTAGGCCTATTTTGCAAAGTTTAATTCGGCCCAGCTTAGTAGAAATCGTCGAGGCGGTGAACGACAAAGACAGCCCAACTTATCGCAGGCTCTTAAGGATCATTGAACAAAAAATTAATGGCCTACTTCCAGAAAAGCTAGCGCATGAACTGGTGCAAGACATTAGAACTGTACTGGAAAAGTTTGCTGTCATTACTCAAGACACTTCACTCCTCACGGAACTCGAAACTGTTCAGCAAAGCTTAACTGAGATTGCCAGCCATGACAAAAGCACAACTGAGAGCCGTATTGCCTTAATTCATCAAATGCTGTCAGTGCGGGATGGTTATATCAGCAATGCTGAAAGTTACTTATCAGATGTTGATTTTCTAACTGAGCTTAATGCCTTAAAGAATCTTCCTTTGAGCAGTTTTAAACATGAGCTTTTAGGCGAGATCGATGCGCTTCTGGAAGGCTTTCGGGATATTACTAGAGGAACGCAACTTCACATCAAGCTAGATAACTTACGTCACCTTTTGGATGACATTATCAGTAGTTTTGAGCGTGGAGAAATTCAGCTTTTGTATACTCTTGACCAAATGTTAGGAGCACGAGACGCCTATATTGACAATGCGAGCCAATACATCGCCACAGCCTCGATCCCGGTAAAACGGCAAGATAGCTTCCTTAGGCAAATCAATGGATTAAAACGCCAAAAAGATTCTTTTAGCAGTGTGGATAACCGGATGGCCATCATTGCTTGGCTCACCGCCACCTCAGAGGAGCTTGACTGGGAAATTAAGCACAATACAGAGATTTATCGACAAGTTTCAGGCATCGTTAAAGACAAAAATATTGATGCTTATACCAGTGTGGTGAATGCGATCGCCCGCTTGCCTCAACCCATCAAAGCTAGCCTTTCTGTACTAGCGAGACGAGCACAGGAAAAATCAACCACTGTAGAGAATGAAGTCAAGCAGTTTCAATTTGAAATTGAAACCTGGTTCGATCGCTCAATGGAACGGGCGACAGGGGTTTATAAGCGAAATGCCAAAGGGGTAGCAATTATCCTTGGCTCATTGATTGCATTTGCTGTGAATGCAGACACATTTCACATCGTTAACCGCTTATCTAGAGACACATTATTACGTAATGCGATCGCGACTAGTGCAACTCAAGTTGCGACCCGAGCTAACGATATCAATGCTGTTGAAAACCAAGTCAATGCCGCTTTACAGGATCTACCATTACCGATTGGGTGGGACCAAGTTAATTTAACTGCCCAGGGCCGTCAGAATCGAGGCTGGCCTTTACCATTTCTCAAAACGATGTTGGGCTGGCTCGTTAGTGGCATTGCCATTTCAATGGGGGCATCCTTTTGGTTTGACCTATTAGGCAAGGTCGTGAATGTACGGAATTCTGGCAAGCCCCCAGAGAAAACTCAGGCGAAGTAAGAGTCGCGTTTTATTGAATCATGCTCTCTAAAGCGATTTGCAGATCTTGAGTGAGGTCTGCGATCGCTTGTTTCGCCCCTCGGCGGTCGGCGCTATAGGCACCCCAGCGGTCTGTGACTGAAATCGGTTGCCCTATCGTCATCTGCACCGTTTGCTTACCTAGCTGAGGCCGCTGAAAAGGGCTGTTGCCTTTAATCCGAGAAATCATGTCCCACATCAGCAACGTTGTCTCGGCAAAGCGCTCTGCCGTTGGTTTTTCTAGGACGTAGCGCCCTGTCACCGCGACAAAACTCTCCACCAGTCGCATGTGCCACATCCGCAGGTTGGCTTCTTCCGCCACGCGATCGGCCAAACCGCGTTCCAAGAGAGAGACTCCCTCAGGATTTCTGAAGTCTTCGCGGTAAATGCGGTCCCAGCCTGCTTGCTCTAGTCGGCGACAGCGATCGATCAAACTCCCTTTAGCCTGCAAATCAAAATACTGTTCTGCTACTTGTAGGGCCACATCCAGCAAGGCTCTGAGGCGATGGGTAAAAGCTTGATCGGCTTGCGAAACAGGAGGCTGATCTGATTGAAAAATGTTCTGCTCCGGCAAGTCTTCTGCTCCAGAAGGCGGAGCGGACTGTGTAGGCAAGGTGTGATGGTAGAAGCGAGTATAAAACTCTTCCATCAACGTCAAAACATGCTCGCCTAAGCTATAGAGCCTGTGGTAGAGTGCTGCTTCTCGGCCCTGAAGACCTTTAATACTGGGAGTTTCAGTTCCTTTAGAACTCTCAGCCACCGATAAACCGCTATCGGCTTCTAACTGGCTCATCAACTGCTCAATCTGCTGCCAAGGAGGTGTCACATAGCGATATTGGATGCCCATTGGCACAATGAGTACCTGTTCGGAGCGATCGGCCTTGAGCAAATCTTCCACGCACCAGAAGCCGAGCTGAGCCACACCGGGTTCCAAAGGACTAATCACTTCGTTATGGCCGTTAGTCGCACCTTCTGGGGCCGCTGCGAGTGGCAGTTTGCCATCCACAAACAAGCTCCGGGCCGATCGTAAACCCGTCCGATCGACTTTGCCACGATGAATCGGCGTACCCCCTAAGCGGGAATACAGCCAGCCGATTTGTGATCCCGCCCACAGCGGAATGCCGCGATCGTAAATAAAGTGGGCGTGAATCGGGTGCTGTAGCGCCACTCCTTGCTGTTTCGCCACGCGCGGCAGAATTGAGGAGTGCAAATGTGCCATGCAGAATGGATCATCAGTGCTGGGATGCCGAAACGCCATGAGAAAGCGAATTTTACCCGCTTGAAATTGGCGATAGCAGTCTACCAATTCCTCAACATTGCTGGCCTGAATTCGAGTAATCGCAGTTCGCGATCGCAACCAAAGTGGCAGCAGTCCTTGAGCAACCCGAAGCACTAGGGGATTAAAAGCGGGTGGAATAAATTCCAGTGGCGGTTGAACTCGATCGATCGTACTTGGCAATTTTGATCCCTCTTGGCTTTAATTCTTCATATCTTGACCTGAGCGCTGAGCAACTTTACAAGGTTTCTATCATGCCTTGGCTATCGTATAAGCTGCTACGTCTGGCCAGAGATTCGACAGTTAGGTGAAAAAATCGTGAATATTTACCTGGGAGAACGTAGGTGACATACAAGCCTAGGTAGATGAAGCGGCAAAAATTTTGTAGCTATTTACGAGGCTGCAATAACAAACGTGATGGTAAACACTCGGTTTGATGCAATGCGGAAATGATACCTGCCTGTTTTTTATATATGGCGTTTTTCTCAGCAAATCTACATCTTGAGTGGCTGAACCTGACAGGACTAAATTTGGTGTGGCTGGATGGGGCCGCTAATTTGGTGATTGCAGCTTGCTACTTAATGATTGCTGGCTTAATTAGTCTGGGCTTGTGGCGTAATCGTTGCACTGGCATTGATGCCTTTGCTGCCATTACCGCTGGGATTTTTTGGAGTGGCAGTTGGAGTCATGCGGCTCATGCAACGAGTATCACGGGGCTGGATGCAGCGCTTAGTGGACAAACTTTTTTTGATGCCATTGCCGTGATTCCGGCGATCGCGTTTCTGAGCTTGCGGCGGCGATCTAGTCTCCTGATTGGCTCGACCCAAGTTCTGGCATCGCAAAAGCAATTGGTGAAGCGCAACGCCGAACTAGAGAAAAAAATTGATCGACGTACTCAGGAGCTAGAAACCCAAAACCAACGCCTGAATGAAGCTTTAACGGCATTGCAAAAAATGAATTTGCATTTGGCGCAAACCGAGAAAATGTCAATGTTAGGCCAGATGGTGTCTGGGATTTCTCACGAAATTAACAACCCGATCAATTTTATCCACGGCAACTTACCTTACATGGAGGAGCATGTGGGAGATTTGTTGGCATTGCTCGAAACCTACCGCGATCGCTATCCGCAAGAAACCGTCCAGGTAGAAGCCGCTTCACCTAACATTGAACTTGATTTCATTGTGGAAGATCTGCCTCGGATTATGAACTCAATGCGGTTGGGCACCGAGCGAATTCGAGAAATAGTCCTGAACCTACGCAACTTCTACCGCCTCGACGAGGCAGAAATGAAGCCAGCCGACTTGGAAGCTGGGATTGAAAGCACTTTGGTGCTGCTGCAAAACCGCTATAAACAGAAAATTGAGATTGTGCGGCAGTTTGGCAAAATTCCTCTCGTAGAATGCCACATCAATCAGCTCAACCAAGTGTTTATGAACTTACTGAGCAACTCAATTGATGCATTGCTAGAAGGAGAGCTTAGCCCTGATTCTACTCAATCTTCATTGTCTAGTTCGCTAGAACTAAGGCAGATTGTGATCAAGACTGACACCGTGGGTGCGAATCGAGTCGGCATCTGGATTTCGGACAACGGTCCTGGGATTACTGTTGATGTTCAAGAGCATTTGTTTGAGCCATTTTTTACCACTAAGCCGAGAGGAGTGGGAACGGGGCTAGGGCTATCTATTTCGCATCAAATTATTACCGAAGCGCACCAAGGCCGCATTTATTGCTGCTCCACTCCGGGAGAAAGCACGACATTCGCGATCGAATTACCGCTTCAGCAAACTGAACCGCTCAGTCAGTTGCAGAACTGTGGCTCAGGTGAACCTATTGCTTTGGGTGTTTAGACCTCTCGTACACACCATTAAAATCCCGCAGGCTAAAGCCTGCGGCTATTGGAGCAAACCTATCTGCGTAGGCTAAGATCACTTCTTCAGGAATGAGGCCGCGAAGGCGGTCTTTGCGCTTGTAGCCGTGACTTCAGTCGTTAGTCGTTCTAAAAAATAAATACCAACTGAAGTTGCCAGGTTTGATCTTGGCGGATCAGTTGAATTTGCCGAATGAATTCGCGGAAATAGAACCGTCGCTCTGACTCGGAGAGATCGAGCCAAAATTCTGGAATCGAAACGGCTTGGGCGATCGCGGGCAAATTGGATGGGGGAAGCTGAGCCAGTTGGTTTTGCAATTGCGACATTTCGGTGCGGAGTTTATAGGCTCGCAGTTCAGCGGTTTCAGGATCTAGAATCTCCTGTGCAATCAGCTCAGACAGTTGATTGAGTATGGCTTGTTTATTAGCGATCGCCTGCTCTATGGAGCCTTGAATCCCGCCGAGATTTGGCATATTCACCTGGGCCACCGCTCGCGGCAACTCCTGGCAAATGGTCTGAATGGTTTGCTCTAGAATTTGCTCGTAAGGAATGGCTCGACATTTAGGTTTTCGGGGACAAGCGATCGGGCGGAGGTAGAGATATTCCTGGTCGCTACGGCGAGCCGTCACCCGCGTTACAGTCAGGCCAGATTGACACTCAGCACAAACCACCAAACCCGCCAGAGAACGAGGAGCGCTAGCGGTACGGGGTGGCAAACGACGATTGCGCCGCAGCAGGCGATCGACTTGGGCGGCTTCTTCCCGCGACATGATCGGCACATGGGTATTTGAGATCACTTCCCCATTTTTGTAAGCCAAGTCTCCTCGATACACCGGATTATTGAGCCAGCGCTGCCCCGTCGAAACCGAAATTTTCTTGCCATGTTTTTTCTCTAGATACCGCACTGCCCCATGCAAGGAGCCGTAGAGCAAAAACCGCTCAAAGAAATCTTTTACAATCGGGGCTTGGCTGCGATCGAGGGCATAACGATCCTTGCCCCGACGATAACCAAAAGGGGCTTTTCCCGGCGGCGGCAAAGCTTTGATGCGATTGCGAGCATGTCCTTGCCGAATTAAACGGCTCCGTTGGCTTTGCTGCACCTCCTCCAGTACTTTGAGCAAATCAGAGCGCTTCAGGGGTGTTTGGTTGCCAGTGCCGACTGCGGTTTCTAGAACCACCAACTGCACGCTTAAATCTTCTAGTTGAGCGAGGCGATCGCTGACTTCCTGAACCGAATCTCCCAATTCTTCTAGACGGCGCACCAGTACATAGTCAACCGGGTCTTGTTGGCAATCAACGAGCAGTTGTTGCAATTGAGGCCGCTTTTGTTGCTGAGCCGCTTTGCCCTTGGGGAAGGCAATTTCCTTGAGGGTGGCATCTCGCATGCCTAAGTCTTGATAGATGCGATCAACTTCCCAACCCCAAATTTCTGGATCGGGTACAAGTTCTAGCAACGGGTCGCTATAAACATAGGCAATGATTTTCATGGGTTAGGAAAGCAGTTTAGATTATGAATCCAAACCTCTCCCCAAACCCCTCGCCTTTTAGGCGAGGGGCTTGAATTTGGCTTCCCTTCCCTATTAGGGAAGGGGTTGGGGGTTAGGTCTCGATAGGATTTACACTCAGCAACTATTTGCTTCATGTTGCTAAGCGAGTTGGGTCTCGCCTAGCTCAATGACGTTGCCATCGGGGTCTTGGGTGAAGAGGGCGGGGCGACCGGAAGCGCTCATCTGAATGGAGCAGCCATGCACCAAAAGTTGGTCTTTGGCAGCGGCTAAATCTGTAACTGAAAAAGCCAGATGGCGATTGCGCCCTAACTTCTCCGAGTTCACCAAATCAGCAGGCACGCTCTCAGCCACAATCAAGTGAATTTGATAGTCTTCTACCTGATACCAAGCCCCCAGAAAATTTAGAGGTCGCTCGGCTTTCGGCAAATCCAAGACTGTGCCATAAAAATGTTCAGCTCGCGCCAAATCAGCAACTAGCAAAGCGGTGTGAAGACATTTAGTGATTTGCATAGCCAGTTTGGAAAAAACCTAGGGGAAGCGGAGCGATCGCTCTCATTATCGCCTTTATAATTGCGCTGACATTTATGGTTGTGCCGAATGCCTACTTGCAGATATTAACCATGTTTAACGCAAAGTTCATGCTCACTCCTCCGCTTTCGGCCTCGCCCATTGAGTGCATCCGCTTATCAAGAATCTAGAGCTTCTTGAATTGAATTCTTTATATCTTTGTCAGGAGGGCGCTTGACAAATTGCTCGTGGCTGTAAATCCATAGGGGTTTGATAACAGAAACTTCCTCGTTCACTAAATACATGAGCCTGATCTGACCAGATGCACCTTTGGAGCAACGAAATTCAAGCTTGTGGAACGTCCACCCTTCAGGAAGTTTTATTTTGCTAGGCAAAGGTTCGTCGCGAGAACTAGGCGGGTATGGATCATCTATCAGACCTTCCAGTATGTTCACAACAATTTCTATAAATTCTTTGTTGTAAGCTTTGCTGAGTTTTTTTAGAGAACGTGCAAAATTCTCGGACTTCTCAATCGAAAAGGGAGTTGAGCCAGTCACGCACTTCTCCTTTGTTTACACGTTCTGATGAGACCTGTTGTTCAAATGCTTGTCCTAGTAGTTCTGTAACTAGCGGTTTGTATATGGGATGATTGCGCTCAATCTCATCAAGTTTTTGATAGCCCAATACCTTCATGTCTTCTAGCGATATCGGCTCAATAGAGCTGGCTTCAGGCGGTAAACCCTTACGAGCCTTTTTCCAGGGGAACTCTAAGTGAGTCATACCACTCAAATAGTAGGCGTGGTACTCACCAAAATACTCCCAAATTTCTTCTAGCAGTTTCCTTGTTTCTGGTGAAATATATTCCAGGGAATCCTTATCGGGAACAGGTAATTGCTTTGCTTCGAAATTGCTGTAAAACCCATAAGCAATCGGACAAACTGGGCCATACCGCCATGCTTGAATTTCCTCATCAAACAGCGGGTCATCATGTAGTGCCAAATATAGGCTCTGAGTGTAGTACAGAAGCTTTTGAACCTTCATATTGGTCATTTCAGCTTCTCTACCGTCCTCGTAAGCCCTAATTATGAAATAGCGGGCAACATCAAGACAGCTGACCATAATTAATTTCAACAGCGATTCAAAAAGCCCTTCATCCTAGCAAAGAAAAAACTGTTTGGATGTCTTTCGTTAATTTACGTTAACACAGGCGGACATCAGCCTACTTGTATTCGCAGCAATTCTTCTCAGTACCAATCAAGCTATTAACAGCTAGAGCTTATAGTTCAATTGTACTATATAAGCACTTTTCTGGACACCAAACTTTTTAGCTTTGAAAGGGTAATCTGGATCAAGCCTGACCGAGCGCGTAGTTAGTAAATCGATGAGCGATCGCGAAATTTAATGGGAGTGCTGTAGGTTTACCATGCCCCTCTATTGCAGTCAAAGACACGAAAACCCGGATTCCAGCCGATTTTGCCATCTCTGTGGCGAAAAGTTGCAAGCACCTGTCAGCGTTGGTGTTTATGCTGGGCTACTGCTTGGCGATCGCTATCGAGTAGTGCGGGAATTGGGGCATGGAGGCTTTGGGCGAACTTACTTGGCAGAAGACCAAAACCGCTTTAACGAACCTTGCGTCCTGAAAGAGTTTGCGCCTCAGGTTCAAGGCACCTACGCCCTGCAAAAAGCCGAAGAATTGTTTGAGCGAGAAGCAGGCATTCTCTACAAGCTGCAACACCCGCAAATTCCCCGGTTTCGCGAACTCTTTCGCGCCGCCCTCCCCGATCGCAGCCGCTTATTTTTGGTGCAAGACTATGTCGAGGGCCAAACCTATCGAGCTTTGCTGGATACCCGTAAGTTGCAAGGGCAGCGGTTTAATGAAGCAGAAGTGACTCAGCTACTACTGCAAATCTTGCCGATTCTAGACTACATCCACTCTTTAGGAGTCATTCACCGCGATATTTCTCCAGACAACCTGATTTTGCGGAGTGCTGACTGGCTGCCAGTTTTAATCGATTTCGGCGGTGTCAAACAAATTGCGGCTACCGTGGCCTCACAGTTTTTGGCTCAGTCCGTGGGTAATGGCGTTAGCTCTCCGACCCGCTTAGGCAAAATTGGTTACGCCCCGGATGAACAGTTGCAGATGGGCGTTGCCTCTCCCCACAGCGACCTTTATGCCTTGGCCGTCACAATCCTGGTATTGCTGACGGGCAAAGAACCACCCGATCTATTAGATAGCTACAACATGAGTTGGATTTGGCGGCAGGAAGTCAGCCTCAGCCCCAAGCTCAGCGCCATTCTAGACCGCATGTTGGCTCAGCGTCCCAGCGATCGCTATCAATCTGTGCGCGAGGTACTGCACGACCTCAACCGTTACGATGTTCCGGTTTATGCTCCGCCCGCTCCTGCCCCGGTTTACCCGCCACCCGTCCAAACCACGGCTGCGACCGTGGCCGTAGGTCGCCCACCTGCTCCGCCTGAAGCTGCCGTCAGCAACTACACCGTGGCTCCGCCGCCTGCCTACGCTCCCCCTAGCCGTGGCAACTCGTTCGGGTTTGGTAAAGTGCTCTTGCTGTTGTTGGTGATGGCTGGAGCCGCTACTGGAGGTTGGTGGTTGAGTAGCAATTGGCTGGGTGATTTGGCCGATCGCACCCCATCTGCCCCGCCAAACGAGCAACCTGTTGTGGTTCCTAATGTCGAACCCCCGGCAGCTCCAGAACTGTCCCAGGAGGAACAAAACCGCAAGGAAGCGTTGGGCGATCGCCGCCGTAACTTAGGCGTAGATTACCAGTTCTTCGTGCGCCTGGTAAATCAAGTGTTTTACGCTCAACATTCCGAATTGCAAAACCGCCAACTTAGTGCTGGGGCAGAAGATGCTGACTTACGCGCCCAGTGGGACCAAACCGCCAACCAACTGCTCGACCAGCTAGAAACCATCAGCTCAGAAGCTCGTAGCGAGATGGGTAAATATGACCGTAACGATCGCGATCGCTGGCGGGGTAGCGTCAACAAGCTCAACCTCAGCACCCGTGCGCTTTACACCCTCGCGGATGCCAAATTCTTCCAGTTATTTCCCGACCAACAGGGCCAAGATTTTGTCAACCAACCCATTGGTCAGGTATGGCACGCGATCGCGGCTGACGAACTCAAAGCTGTGCAAGCAGGAACCAGCCTAGAAAAAGTCCAGTTTGCTCAAGGCTCCTTTAGTCAAGAAGTGAGTGGCGCACTAGCTCCAGGAGAAGGCAAGGCTTTCATTGCCCAACTTTCCCAAAACCAACTAATTCGGCTGAGTTTGCAAGCTGACCAGAAAACGCTGCTGTCAATCTATCCGCCTACTAGCTCTCAGCCACCTCTACTAGAAAACTCACCGGAAACTACTTGGTCTGGAAAATTGGCTCAAGATGGTTACTACGAATTTGTGGTGGTTTCAGCAGCCACTGCGCCTGTGACGTTTCAACTGAACCTCGCAGCGGATAACGTCATCTCTACACCTCCTAGCCCTGTCTCACCGCCACCGTCACCATCACCATCACCCGACTCAGAGCCAACTCCACCAGCACCTTAAGTTTTCACCAGATAATTCTACAAAAGCAGAAATAAAGCCTCGATCAGCTTAAGATCCTCCCAGCAGTTAGTTGGGTAGAGACAAGAGACTCTCTATGATTTGATTGGAGTCTACCTCTGAGCTATGCAGCCATCCCTTTCTCTAGGCACAATTTTGCCAGGTCGATATCACCTAATCGACTTGCTGGAGCAAGGTACCTATTTGGCCGAAGACCAAACTCGGTTTAATGAGCTATATCTCTTACAGGAGTTCCGCCTCCGCCATCCTGGTGCTTACTCACTAGAAGTTATTCGAGGAGTCTTTCAACAAGAAGCGGCGATTCTGTATGAGCTACAGCATCCTCAGATTCCTCGGTTTCGGGGCATTATTTCTTACGCTGATCGCTTGTTTGTGGTGCAGGAGTATGTTGAGGGTGTTACCTGCGGGGATTGGTTGAAGGAGCGCTTAACTCAGCACCAAGTTTTCTCTGAGGCAGAAGTGTTGCAGTTATTTTGGCATGTGCTGCCTGTGCTGCTGCATATTCACAGTCGGGGCATTATTCATGGCAATCTTTCGCCAGCCAGTATCTTGATTCGGCAGCGAGATGGAGTGCCGATGCTGACTCACTTTGGCTTAATTCAGGAGATTGCTACTGATCTAGAACTCTATTATCCGGGTCCGAAGAAACATCTGAGCAAGCTAGGTTATGCCCCCAAAGAGCAGTTGCAATCTGACAAAGTCTACCGCAACAGTGACCTCTATGCCTTAGCTGCCACCGCAGTTGTTTTACTGACTGGGCAGGAGCCTCAGACCCTCTATAATCCGCGACGACAACTGTGGTATTGGGAACCTTGGGCGACGGTTTCACCAGGATTGGCCCAAATTCTCAATCGGATGCTGAGTGCCAAGCCGCAAAATCGTTATGGTTCAGCGGGCAAAGTGATTCGCGCTTTGCAAGCTCTATTGGCCCAACCCGCTTACATTCCTCCCACTGCTGCCTTGGCACTGGCTCCCCAACATAACAACCCGCCTCCTGTCGTCGCAGATTCGCCTGTGGTAGAGCCAGAACTGGAGTTGGCAGCAGAGCTAGAACCGCAATTAAACCTGGAAGCAGAATTAGAGCCAGCGCCAAAACCTCAACCCGCAGCTGCCTTAGAGCCAGAGCGGGTAGAACCGGAAAGCGATATTACCTGGATGGGTTCGGCTTTAGCGGTTGCCGCGCTTGGACTCACTTTGCTCGTGCTGGGTTTGTTGGCTGGAACTGCTTGGCGATCGCTACGACAAATGCAGCAGGCTCGGCAAGATTCATCCAGCTCCGCAGCGGTGATACAAGCAGCAGCTCAACCTCGTACTGCCAAAGCTGCCGCCGCTGCCAGCACAACTCCCAAGTCGGAAAATGGCATCCATGCAGCTTTACGCGATCGCCGTCGGCGCTTAAACATCAGCTACGACCTCTTTGTAGATTTAGTCGATACGGTTTTTTACTCAGAACACTCCGAACTCGACAACCGTCGTCTCAGCGGCGATTCAGACGATCGGGCTTTGCGCCGTGAGTGGAATGCCACGGCAGAAAAGCTACTGAATAAGCTAGAACCTCTGAGTGAAGAGTCTCGTAACCGCTTGGGACGTTACAGCCAGCAAGACTACGACCAGTGGGTGATGGAACTAGAGCGGCAGCACCTTAGCCGCCCGACCTTTGCTCAGTTGGTGGATGCCAAGTTCTATCGCTTGTTTCCAGAGCAACAAGAGCGCTATCTAGACCCCAACACCTTTGGTCAGGTTTGGTATGCGATCGCGGCGGAAACCTTTCAAGCCATTCAAGCTGGAACTGCTTTCTCCCCACTTCAGCTTGGCCCTAAAAACCCTAGCCAAACCTTGACCGCAACGCTCAAGCCTGGAGAAGGAAAAGTTTACGTGGCCAATTTAAGCCAAGGGCAGACGATCCGAGTCGCCTTGCAGTCTCCTAACCAAGGCACTCGCTTGTCCATTTATTCTCCTGAGCGCCGTTCTGCTGCGGCTCAAGCGCTGATCAACGACACACCCAAAACGAGTTGGTCGGGCACGCTACCTCGTCCTGGCTATTACGAAATTGTGATTCTTTCCAATTCACCCGACATTGTTCGTTATCAGCTCAATCTGACCTTACAATCTCAGACTCCTACTACCCCTAACGAGCCATCGTTTGACGGGTGATAACGCGGTTAATCGGTGGATTGTTGGCCATAGAGTGAGCCATATTTAGAATATTTTGTCGCTCTCCTGAAAAGAAACTCACGGTGTACACTAAGCCGTTTTGCTCCCAAATCACAGAAGAAAATCGAGAGGCGGGTTTAAGGCTGGGACCTGGCAGAAAATAACCGCGTACCCCCTCTGCTAGCTTGATCGGAGCCGCCGCAGCTTGATGTTTTTTTAGTTCGATCTGGGCGCTTTCTGAGTCTTTACTGTCTACCGAGAAGCTACCGATTAAGCAAGGCTGAGGGCTGATATCGCACGTAAACAAACCTACAGTCATGCCAGGAGGCGACTGGGAAGGAAAAACTTTGACGATCAGTTCATCAATAAAATCTCGATCCCCTGGACCGCTCAACCTGATTTGCGATGGCAGGCGCATCACCAAATTGGGCGGCAACCCTTGGCTGATTTTAGCAAGGTGTGGGGTAAAAATATCGTCGGGGATAGCCGCAGCTTTGATAGCGCTGCCACCAACCATTAAAGCCGTAGATAACGCTACAGAGGCAGCTAAGCAGTAGCGACGCAAGCGGGGGTAGATCACCGGAACTCCTGGCACTCCAAGGGAAAAATTTGGGCTAACAGTAACAAACTCACATCACCTTCAGAATGCCCATGCGATCGCTGAAGATGGCCTCAGCTATTTTGGGTCAATTCTCGCGATTTCTTAGCACTCTGCCAGGAAAAATATAGATTTCACTACAGACTGCAATTAAGTGGCGCATCACGGGCTAAAAACTTAAAACCTTTTGGGATGAAAGCGAGGATGCAATAGAGGTTCAACGGCGTGTCCTGCCTGCAAATGCTCTTCCACCACAGCCGGGACATCACTGGGTTGGACTCGGCAATACCAAACTTCATCGGGTACCACTCGCACATTGGGTCCCATATTGCACTGGCCCAAGCAGCCACTGGCACTGATGCTGGTATCCGGAACAGGGTGAGACTGAAACGCTGCCAAAACTTGAGCTGAGCCTCTAGCTAGACAGTTCTGATATTGACAAACTAAAACTTGACGCTGACCTGCCGGATCTTCCAACTAAAAAATCCCCGTGCTGTTTTCCCATTCTAGAAAGAGCCAGAATTCTCTGGCCTAGGGAAAAGCACGAGGATTCTACATAGTTAGCGATCGCCACCTTCGCCACCTGGGGTTAATTACTTACCAAAGCCACGACCGCGACTGGTGGAAGGGATACAGAGGCACTTTTCTAGTTGCGATCGCAGGGCATCGTGATCTAAGTCTTGACCGATCAGCACCAACTGGTTTTTGGGTTGGCCGTTCCAGGTGTCATCCTCCAGCGAAAAGCGCTTGCCGCTGAGGTGGAAGACGTGACGCTTGGGGCTTTCGTCAAACCAGAGAATGCCCTTAGCTCGGAAGATGCCAGCGGGTAATTGGTTGTCTAAAAAGTGTTGGAACTTCTTAATTGCGAAGGGTTTATCGCTTTGGAAAGACAGAGAGGTAAAGCCATCATTCTCTAAGTGGTGGGAGTGATGGTCGTGATCGTGGTGGTCGTGAGTGCACTGCCCATGATCATGATCGCAAGCTGAGTGATCGTCATGACCTTGATGGTCGTGATGATCATGCTCAGCATGGTCATGATGGTCGTCATGATCGTGATGGTGGTCGTGGTGATGATCTGGATTCGGCTCAGAATCAGTAGGGTTGAAATATTTATCTGATTCGAACAGACCCACACTCAGAATCAATGGCAAGGCGACATTTCCCTTCGTGGTTCGGAGAATTCGAGCGTCTTTCTTCACATCCCGAATCTTCAGCTCTAGAGAGTCTGCATCGGCTTCATCCACCAAGTCCACTTTGTTGAGCAAAATGATGTCGCCATAAGCAATTTGGTTATAAGCCGCTTCGCTATTGAACAAATCCAAGCTGTAGTTTTCCGCATCAACCACCGTCACAATCGAGTCGAGTCGAGTCAGGTCACGCAGTTCTGTGCCCAAGAACGTCAACGCTACAGGCAGGGGATCGGCCAACCCAGTGGTTTCAACCACGAGGTAGTCTACGCGCTCTTGCCGTTCTAGAATTTTGTAAACCGCTTCTAGCAAGTCATTGTTGATGGTGCAGCAAATACAACCGTTGCTGAGTTCCACCATGTCATCGCCTGTTTTCACAATCAGCTCGTTGTCAATGCCGATTTCACCAAACTCATTCACCAGAACCGCAGTTTTCACGCCCTGCTGGTTGGTCAGGATGTGGTTCAGAAGGGTCGTCTTCCCACTACCGAGAAATCCAGTAATGATCGTGACTGGCAGACCATGCTTGGGGGCATCCATTGCCTGAGTTTGAGTGAGATCAGTGGCTGATTGCATAGTGTGACTAGTCAGTAATTGCTAGAAAAGAGTTTTTTGGAGTCGAAGCAACCTCAACAATCCGCAGGAGTGTAACGAAGTCTCAAGCCGATGTTGGGCCATCTCCTATAGTAGGCGATCGCTCTGGTTAATGACTGGTTGTGCGATCGCCTTTCTCAAAACAGCACTTCGTAAGGTGTGTGATGTTCACATCACGCACTGGCAATATGAATCGCAACGAGAAATTGAGCAATGGCGTGTTAGCGCAGCGTAACGCGCCCTACCGAAACTCTAGATCTGTCACCTGTATCTACTACGGTAAGAAAAGGGAGGCTGTGCCTTACCCTAGTAGAATCGAAATGTTTAGCCCTACGTCCCTCAAATATTCCTAGTTCACAATGACCCTAACGCTCTACAACAGCCTCACCCGTCGCAAAGAACCTTTTGAGCCGATTGAACCTGGCAAGGTGCGGATGTATTGCTGTGGCGTAACGGTGTACGACTACTGCCACTTGGGTCATGCTCGCTCTTACATTGTTTGGGATACGGTGCGGCGCTATTTGCAGTGGCGCGGCCTTGACGTGCGCTACGTGCAAAACTTCACTGATATTGACGACAAGATCCTCAACCGGGCGCGGGAGCAAGGTGTTTCGCCCCGAGAAATCGCCGATCGTTATACCCAAACCTATTTTGAGGACATGGCGCGGCTGAATATCCTCGAAGCCGATGAGTATCCCCGTGCTACACATACCCTCGATGGCATCAAACGTCTGATTCATGAGCTAGAGCAAAAAGGCTTTGCCTATGCTGCGGATGGCGATGTTTACTACAAGGTGCGGCAGTTTTCTGAGTACGGGAAGCTGTCGGGGCGCAAGCTAGACGACATGCAAGCGGGAGCGAGTGGCCGTGTTGAGGTATCCGTAGAGGAACAAAAAAAGCAAGACTCTTTCGACTTTGCCCTGTGGAAGGCAGCGAAACCAGGCGAGGAATTTTGGGAGTCTCCTTGGGGTCAAGGTCGTCCGGGTTGGCACATCGAGTGCTCGGCAATGGTTCGGGAGCACTTAGGCGACACAATCGACATCCATGTGGGCGGGTCAGATCTGGTGTTTCCGCACCACGAAAACGAGATCGCCCAGTCGGAAGCGGCCACAGGTCATTCCTTGGCGCATTACTGGCTGCACAATGGCATGGTGAACGTGGGCGGCGAGAAGATGTCCAAATCCTTGGGCAACTTCACCACGATTCGACAAATGTTGGATCATGGTCTCGACCCAATGGTGTTACGGCTGTTTGTGTTGATGGCCCACTACCGCAAACCCATCGACTTTACCGATGAAGCGATCGCCTCGGCTAATAACAGTTGGGACACGATGAAAGAAGGACTGCTATTTGGCTATCAATATGCGGAGCAACTGAACTGGCCCGATCGCCAAGATTCCGACTTTGGGAATTCCGCCAACATGCGGATTGATATTCAGAGCGATCCTGTGCAACGCTTTCAGGCAGCAATGGATGACGACTTTAACACCCCTAGCGGTGTCGCCGTTTTGTTTGAACTTGCAAAAGCTCTGATCCGCGAAGGTAACCTCTTGGTTCACCAAGGCAAAACTGAGGTGGATGCTCAAACACTACGCGCTCAATGGCAAACGCTGGTTTGCTTGGCGCAAGTTCTAGGATTAGAAGCGGCACCAGAGTCAGACACTGTCACAGGTGGATTAAGTGATGCAGAGATTGAGGCACTGATTCAACAACGGCAGGAGGCTCGCAAGGCCAAAAACTTTGCAGAGAGCGATCGCATTCGGGATGAGTTAAAAGCTCAAGGGATCACCCTAGTTGATCAACCCGGTGGCGTCACAACCTGGCACCGCAGCTAGTTAATTTTGCTGGTTAGGGATTTATGAGACTCGTGAAACCCTAACAACCAGTGCTAAAGCCGATAATGGAGGGGAAGCCATGAGGGTTCCTCTCTTCATCTATTGCTTTTGTGATTTTGCTCAAAGCTCGCGCTATTTGACAACGAACGATGATATCTGAACTCTCAAAGGCGATCGCGGCTCTAGATCTTCCTGCTGATTGGTTGGGTCTGCGAGCCGTAAAAGACACGTCCTCAACCTACGCTGTCCGAGATGGCAAACCTGAAACTAATGGTAAATCTCTGACGCAGGGCGTCATGGTGGAAGTGCTGGTGAATGGGCAACTGGGCTATGGAGCCACCAATTCGCTCAAGTTGGAAAGTCTGCAAGCCGCAGCTAAAACCGCTTACCAGCAAGCCCTTACCGCCAGCCAATGGTCAATTCACCCGACTACTGTGGCAGAGCGGCCTAAAGTGGTGGGGCAGTACAGCTCACCGTTTTTGAAACCCTTGCAGTCTTTGACGGCTGGGGAAATTAACGAGGTCTTGGTCAAGCTCTGCCAAACCTTGAAGGTATCTGATCAGATTGTGCAGACTAGTGCCGCTGCTCATATCAGAGAAATCGAAACTTGGTTTGTCAGCAGTAACGGCTCCGAGGTTTATCAGAAATTCCTGACTTTAGCGACCGACTACGCGGCGACTGCTCAAGCAGGCCCAGTCGTGCAGCGCCGTAGTCACAATGGTTGGTTGGCGCATTGCCATCAAGGGGGCATGGAGCTGTTTTTGACTCCCGAGCTATGGGCTGAAGTCAAGCAGGTGGGGGAGCAAGCGGTGGAGCTGCTGAGCGCCGAGGAATGCCCCACCACGGCCACGACGCTGGTTCTGGACCCAGACCAAATGCTGCTACAAATTCACGAAAGCGTGGGCCATCCGCTAGAGCTCGATCGCATCCTAGGCGATGAGCGGAATTATGCGGGAGGCAGCTTCGTCAAACCAAAAGATTTTGGGGAGTTGGTTTACGGGTCGCCGCTGATGAATATAACCTTTGACCCCACCGTTCCGGGTGAGTTTTCCAGCTATAGTTTCGACGATACTGGCGTACCTGCAACTCGTGAGTATGTAATTCGCGACGGTGTGCTGGAGCGGGGTTTAGGTAGTTTAGAAAGCCAAGCTCGCCTCGGCCTCCCAGGAGTGGCATGTGCGAGGGCTACTTCCTGGAATCGTCCGGCGATCGATCGCATGGCTAACCTGAATTTAGAACCAGGCAACGCCAGCTTTGAGGAGATGATCGGCAACATTGAGCATGGCGTTTATATGCAATCCAACCGCTCTTGGTCAATTGATGACCAGCGGCATAAATTCCAATTTGGTTGCGAATACGCCAAGCTGATTGAGAACGGCCAACTCACCAAGACGCTTCGCAATCCCAACTACCGGGGAACGACACCGCAATTTTGGCGCAGCTTGTCTCAACTCGGCGATCGCTCAACCTGGAAGCTATATGGTTCTCCAGTCTGCGGTAAAGGGGAGCCAAATCAGACTATTTGGGTGGGGCATGCCGCTCCTGTTTGTGCCTTTACCAATATTGAGGTCTTTGGAGGTGGTGCGTGACTTCATCCATCAGTTCATCTGTAATTTCTCCCCGGAGTTCCGCAGAGTTAACTGCTTTAGAATCCAGCTTTGCACAGGTGGTCGAGGCACTGTTGCGCCAAGCCGAATCGGGTGAATTTTTAACGGTAAAACTTAGCAGCGAACGCAGCCAATTTATTCGCTTCAATCAAGCAAAAGTACGGCAAATCGGGAATGTGGCTGATGGCTCACTTAAGCTCACCTTGATTCGTGACCAGCGCACGAGTTATCGCAGTTTTCCGCTTACGGGCGATTTGGAAGTGGACTTGCAGCAAGCTCAACTTGCCTTAGCAGATCTGCGGCAAGAAGTCTCTCAGCTCCCAATTGACCCCTACTTAGTGATTCCAGCGGGCACCAGCACCAGCCACGATGTGCACTTAGGGCAACTGCTCGCGCCTGAAGCAGTCACCTCCACTGTGCTACCCATTGTGGCCGAGTTGGATTTTGCGGGACTTTATGCAGCAGGCTTGCTGGTGCGGGGTTATGCCGACTCTAGCGGCCAGAAGCATTGGTTTGCTACAGATTCTTTTGCTCTGGACTATTCTTTGTTTGGCACTGGCGGGGAAGCGGTCAAAGGCACGTTGGCAGGGAGCACTTGGGATACAGAGGCTTACAAAACTCAAATTGAAGAGTCTAAAGCACAACTGCAATTGCTTTCTACTCCCCCCAAACAACTCTCACGCGGACAATACCGCACCTATTTCGCCCCAGCAGCGATCGCGGAATTGGTTGGGATGCTGTCTTGGGGTGGCATTAGTGAAGCCGCTTTGCAGCAAGGAAATAGTGCTTTGAAGGAACTGCGGCGGGGTCAAAAGCGCTTGTCTCCCCGCTTCACGCTCAAAGAGAATTTTCAACACGGTTTGGTGCCTCGATTCAATGAGTGGGGAGAAACCGCTCCGATAGAGTTGCCGCTGATTGTGGCGGGTGAACTGGTGAATACGCTGGTGAGCGATCGCACCGCCAAAGAGTATGGCTTGGCAGCAAATGGAGCTAGTGGTTCAGAGGGCTTGCGATCGCCAGAAATTAGCGCGGGTGGTTTGGCGCGAGAGCAAATTTTGGCGGCACTGGACACAGGATTATATGTGTCGAATCTGCATTATTTAAATTGGAGCGATCGCCCGACGGGTCGAATTACAGGGATGACTCGCTATGCCTGTTTCTGGGTAGAAAACGGCGAAATTGTCGCCCCCATCGAGAATCTACGTTTTGACGAGAGTTTGTATCGCTTTTGGGGTGAGAATCTGATTGACTGCACTAATTTTCAGGAGTTTGTCCCTGAGGTAGGCACTTATGGAGGCCGTCAGTTAGGAGGTTGTTGGGTGCCAGGGATGTTGGTGGAAGGATTTACTTACACACTTTAATTTCGTTGCACCGCTCCTTTTCTGGCATACCTGTAAGAGCTTTGATTCCCCAGACTTGAGGGCTTTTAAGCAGATTCCCCCCAACTTTGTCAGGTTAGGGGGAATCAGTGACGATACGACTTTTAAGGGGTCGTGCCGACTTTTTCCTTTTCTAGGCGCAGTTTGGAGCGCTTCACGGGTTCGGGGATGGCGATGGGGTAGTCACCTGTAAAGCAAGCAGAGCAGAAACTGTTGGGGTCTTCGCGGGTGGCGATGAGCATGCCTTCCCAGCTGAGATAAGCCAGGGAGTCTACCTCAATTTGTTCAGCAATTTCTGCAACGGATTTGGTCGCTGCAATCAATTGGTCTTGATTGTCGGTGTCGATGCCATAGAAGCAAGGATGGGTAACGGGTGGCGAGGAGATCCGCATGTGTACTTCGGTCGCCCCAGCATCTCGCAAAGCTTTGACAATCTTGCGGCTGGTAGTACCCCGGACAATGGAGTCGTCTACGATAATCACTCGCTTGCCTTCTAGCACGTCTCTGAGTGGGTTCAGTTTCATGCGAATCCCAGCTTCCCGCATGCTCTGGGTCGGCTGAATGAAGGTACGACCGACGTAGCGGTTTTTGATCAGGCCCTCAGCGTACGGAATCCCAGAGGCTTGGGAGAATCCGATCGCGGCAGGAATGCCAGAGTCGGGGACAGCAATCACAATATCTGCATCAATCGGGGATTCTTGGGCCAGTTGGCGACCAATCCGCATCCGATAGCTGTATAAGCTTTCTTTACTCATGACGCTATCAGGACGAGCGAAGTAAATCATCTCAAAGATGCACAGCTTCCGTTGAGGCTGTGGTGCCCAAGGGAATGAAGCTAAACCTGCTTCAGAAATCCAAACCAGTTCTCCAGGTTCTACATCTCGGAGGAACTCAGCGCCAATGATGTCGAGGCCGCAAGTTTCGGAAGAGAGGACGTAGCGCTCTGGCGTGGTTTCGTCAGGACTGGGAATTACTCCAATGACTAAAGGGCGAATGCCGTTGGGGTCACGCACACCAATGATGCCGCTGGGAGTACCAATAACGAAGCTGAAGGCTCCTTGGCAACGGTGCAAAGCGCTAATGGTGCCTTCTAACCAATCTTTGCCGCTATTGATAGCTTCGGCGATCGCGAAAGCGGCTAGTTCTGAGTCGGTGGTGGTAACTAAGTTAAAGTTGTTTTGCAACAGCTCTTGGCGCAGAGTTTCGGTGTTGACCAAGTTGCCGTTGTGAGTCAGGGCTAAGGAACCCAAGCGAGTTTCCACTACAGCAGGTTGAGCATTAACGACGCGGCTAGAACCTGTAGTGGAGTAGCGGGTATGGCCGACTGCTAAATGCCCAGGCATTGTACTCAGCATCGACTCGTTAAACACTTGGGAAACCAGCCCCATGTCTTTATGCAAATGGACTTTGTCACCTTCAAAGGTGGCAATCCCAGCCGATTCTTGGCCCCGATGCTGTAAAGCATATAGACCAAAGTAGGTTAGCTTCGCAACAGCTTGTTCGGGGGCATAAACACCAAAAACACCACAGGCTTCCTCTGGCTTGTCGGGTCGAGCGTCGCCGCTCCCTTCGCCCTGGCTATCACTAGTCAAAGGCAAGGAATCTTCAGGGAACGCAAGATCAGAATGGGTGGGAATCATGCTGCGGTCAGCTCCTAGTAGGTTGAATCGGATGGGGCGGGATTGAGATCGAAACTTTGAACAGCCAGCAGTAGACTTAACGTTTCTTTAATAATCCCACCAAAAACCTTAAACGGAACAACTCCTTGGCCTTAACCCAAGGAATTTGTATCTTGTGCTACAACTACAGTTGCCGCGCTACTGTTTTAGACTGCTAAGCGACGCTCAATGGCATTGAGCCAGCGATCGCTCATATCTGCAATGCTAACGTCGATAACCGGAACCGAGGGGCCAGTGGAAATCCGTAAACCAGCGTTCGGATTACCCACCTGACCGAGATTTTGCCAGTGTTCTCCCAAGTGTGCTTGCAGATAGGTTTCCCAATTTGCAGCTTGGTCTGGAGCTACAGAAACCAGGATTCTGGCTCCGCCTTCCCCGAATAGGAGGTGATCCCAGCGCAGAGAGGTAGGTTGGGAGTCGGAGATATCCAGAGCAATTTCGGCTCCTTTCTGGCCACTAATGCAAGCTTCAGCAAGGGCGATCGCGAGGCCACCTTCAGCACAGTCATGAGCGGAGCGCACCCAACCCTGACGAATACCTTCCCGGCAAGCAGCTTGCACTTGACGTTCTAAATTGAAATTAACGACGGGCGGTTTGCCTGCCACGGTGTCATGAACGGCAGCGAGGTATTCGGATGCACCTAACGTGACGGCTGCGGTTTCCTGAGTATCCCAGCGGAGTCCTAATAAATAGATGTGATCGCCTGTGGCTTGCCAACCTTGACCACAAATTCGGTTTAAGTCTGGGACTAAGCCGACCATCCCGACGACCGGAGTGGGATAAATCGGTTGGGGTTTGCCTTCGGAGTCAAGGGTTTCGTTGTAGAGCGAGACGTTGCCGCCAGTCACGGGGGTTTTGAACTCGGTACAAGCTTCGGCAAGACCTCGGCAAGCTTCGGCGAGTTGCCAGTAGCCAATCGGTTTTTCGGGACTACCGAAGTTGAGGTTATCGGTGACAGCCAAGGGTTCGGCTCCCACACAACTGAGGTTGCGGGCGGCTTCGGCGACGGCGGCTTTGGCTCCTTCGTAAGGATGCAGGTAGACGTAGCGGGGGTTGCAGTCTACAGTGGCGGCAACTCCGGTGTTAGCTTGAGCAGGGGAACTGTTAACGGGACGTACGCGCACCACTGCTGCATCTGCACCACCGGGCATGAGAACGGTGTTGTTCTGCACTTGATGGTCGTACTGCCGATAGACCCAACGCTTCGAGGCGATGGTTGGGGTTTCCAGCAGTTGGAATAGCACTTCATTCCAGGTTTTGGCGCTGCCTGCTAGTTCAATGCCAGCAGCGGAGCAAGGCGGCAGGCGATCGCTCCTCCATTCCCAAGCTTTGCGGGCGTACTCTGGCGGCTCAGCCATCAGTTCCCGGTGATAGATCGGGGTGTTGTCGGCTAGGGCAGTGGCAGGAATCTCCGCGGCGACTTCTCCTTGGAAGAGAATCCGCACGATCGGCTCTTGGATCACACTACCCGCCACAACTGCGTGCAGTCCCCAACGCTCAAAAATATCAATCAATTCCTGCTCACGGCCTTTGTGCGCCACGAACAACATCCGCTCTTGGGACTCGGAGAGTAGATATTCGTAGGGCACCATGCCAGTCTCGCGCACCGGAATGAGATCCAAATCTAGCTCAATGCCCACGCCACCTTTTGCTGCCATTTCGGAGGTGGAGCAGGTGATGCCCGCTGCACCCATATCCTGAGCTGCAACCACTGCCCCTGTTTTGAAGGCTTCTAGGCAAGCTTCAATCAAGGATTTTTCTAAGAACGGATCACCCACTTGTACGGCTGGGCGATCGTCCATTGACTCATCACTGAGTTCGGCACTAGCAAAGCTGGCTCCCCCCATCCCGTCGCGTCCCGTAGTGGAACCGACATACAACACGGGGTTGCCAAGGCCATTAGCCCCCGATTTAACGATTTCTGGAGTTTCCATTAGCCCCAAAGCCATCGCATTCACCAAGGGGTTGCCAGAGTAGGCAGGGTCAAAGTAAACTTCACCGCCGACGGTGGGCACACCCACACAGTTGCCGTAGTGAGAGATTCCTGATACCACGCCGTTGAACAAACGCCGAGTTTTGGCATCATCCAGGGAACCGAAGCGCAAGGAGTTGAGAATCGCGATCGGACGAGCACCCATTGTAAAGATGTCGCGCAGAATCCCACCCACTCCGGTTGCCGCACCTTGAAACGGCTCCACGGCTGAAGGGTGGTTGTGGGATTCGATCTTAAACGCCAACTGAAGCCCGTCGCCCAAATCCACAACTCCCGCGTTTTCTCCAGGGCCAACCAAGATGCGATCGCCCTCGGTAGGAAATTGCTTGAGCAGAGGCCGAGAGTTTTTGTAGCAGCAGTGCTCGGACCACATTACCCCGAACATGCCCAGCTCGGCTCTGTTGGGATGCCGACCCAAGCGATTGAAAATTTCTTCGTATTCTTCTGGTTTGATACCTTCTGAAGCAATTTCTTCCGGAGAAAACGGAGCCGAGGAAATGGCGGACATAGAAGCCTTGCGCGAATCTGGACAGGTTTCAATTTTATCGATATTTTCCGCGTTTCCTTTCCCAAATTGTTTGTCTTAAATTCTTTCTTGCACCCAAGCTCGTAGCAATTGCAAGGACTGGACTAAACCCAGAGAATCACTCTGCTCGATAAATTCCAGCACTCTCGCCGCAGGCAAGAAATTAAAGACAGCGCTGGTTTCACTAGTGAAATACTGTTGATTTTGTAACTGATAAATTGAGAGTTGATGTTCTGGCGCAGGGGTGCTGTTGTTGCTGGTATAGCACCAAACTTCTGGAATGCCTAAAGCCGCATAAATTGGGAGCTTATCGATCGCGCTACTGGTAAAGGCAATATCCAAAACTAAATCGGGAACTGGATCACGGGACAAATCAAGATTAGATTTACCCATCATCTCAGGCGCATGAGAAATGTAGAAACAAGCATTCGGCTCGATCGCGCATTGCAGTTCGGGTTGCTGTAACAAAGCTGAATTGAACTCAACAACTTTTAGATAAGTCTCATCGGCCAGAACCAACAGCAACGATTCAATCAGTTTGCGGTAGCGCTCATGTTCCTCATGCGGGTTCATCATTTCCATCCGCCCCCGATAGTAGGCGAAGCGAGTGGCACGTTCTATACCTAGCTCTGCTAATATATTCTCAAATTTTTGCCAGCTAATTTTGTCTAGTACAACCCGTTGCTCAGACGTTACCGAACTGCTACTCATGCCAAGACCTCGATCTGTCTTCTCCATTGAATAGTAGTGGACTCCCTCTCAAAGTCTTTCTAGAAGTTCACCAGATTTAACGGCGATCGCTCCTACTCACTAAATCTGCCTAAATCTCAAAATCTGCTCAGCAGTGATCGTGGGTTGTTCGAGATGCGGCACATGACCACAATCACGAATCCAAACCAGCTCGCTATTGGTAATTGCCCTTCTAAATTTCTCAGCATCTGCCGTTCCTAGCATGTCATCGCGATCGCCCCAGAGAATCAGCGTCGGTTGTTGAATTTGGGAAATTCGCTGAACTGAAAGATTGTAGCCACCACTTTTAGTAAAACTGGCGATCGCTTCGGCCCATCCCGGCATGTCTAAATGCACTCCCGCACAACGAATTGCTTCTAGATCTGTGGCACTAAAACCAAAGGTAGTGCCGAAACTCAGCGGTAGAAGTTTACGCTGTCGCCAGAACTCGACCGCAAACATATCGAGAGGCGCAAACAAGAACTGCCCTAGGGGAAAGGTACCACTGAAACCCACACTATCGATTAGCACCAGCTTTTGGACACATTGCGGATAGGCCAAGGCAAAGTCGATTGCCGTAGCCCCACCTAAGGAAGCCCCAACTAAAATCACAGGTTGTTGAATTAAAGTCTGCCAAAAACTGTAGAGATGAGTTCTGATCGTGCTGGGATTTAGAGGGATATTTGCTACTCGCTCTGTGAATCCTGACCCTAACAAATCAACTGCCCAAGTTTCCTGCTGCTGCGCTAGAAGGGGTGCGATCGCCCGAAACTCCAACACTGAGCTATCAAACCCATGCAATAACAGAATTGGTATATCTCCAGCTCCCTGTTGTACATAAACTGTCGAGATTGGTTGGGCTGTTAGCGGTGTGGAAATTGCTTGTTGTCGAATTTGCTGGGCTAGTGCGATCGCAGATGGATCTTGCAGCGATCGCACATTTGGAGGTAGAAAGCTGGGGAACATGAGGACAGCACTACAAACAAAAAAAGGATACCTGGGTGAGGTATCCCTGTAATCTCTCTGTGTTATGAGCTGAAATTCTACGACTGCACTCGCAGCGTTAGGTGAACCGTAGCCGTTAGTTCTTGAGAAGGTCGCCAAGTTTGCAGCGATCGCCGAACTGCCTCAATCACCGTCTGTTCTTTGAGAGAAGAAACTGACTCATTCAAAACTATTTGTCTGACTCGTCCCTTGCTGATCTGGAACTCAAACACAATATCACCGCTGAAGCCAGGGGAAAGCTGGATGGATTGTAGATGTTGAGTTAATAGAGCGATCCCATTTGCATCAAGCCCAGTAGCCTGAACAATTTGTAGGGGCTCAGATATCGAACCAAAACTTTTCTGGGATGCTACTCCTAAGTCAAATTCTTCATCATCTGCCAGCTTAGGAGAAGGCATAGCAGGAGGGGACATAGCCGGAGGAGCAAGTGAGAAGTCAGCATCAGCTACACTTCCCGCCATGCTAGGAGAAATTAATGTAACATCAAACTCTTCTGATGAGATGTCAGAAGCAAGCATCTGTCGCCTCATTCGGTTATAAGCTCTAACAGATAGGGACACTTCTCCAATGGGGATTTGGGTAACTGGGTCTGGCACAGAGTAGGCAACATTGCCAAAGACTCCTTCATAACTGACTCCTTCAGGCATCTCCACCGGGACTTGGACGGAGACAGAAGCTTCTGTAGCATCTACTCTCACCTCATCACTTACCGCTACAAAAGCAGTGTATTGAGAGAGGAGTTGATAGGCCAAGGCTGTATCCGTCACGGCTTCTACTCCTGCCTTGGTGTCACCGCTGAGCATTTGATTCATCAAGTTTTTGATGCGGGCACGGCCCCAAAGTTGAGCGATCGCGGGATTTCCTGCTTCTGCAAACTCAAGTTGAAAAGTCTGTTGATAGCGCTTTCCACCCGCCGCTATGCCAGAGATATGCAACTTACCAGAGTGTTTATCCTCCTTGCGACCAAATAAGACCAAGGGCTGTTCAGCAAAGAGATCCGGTGGTGCAGAGGGATAAAAGATAGGTTCGCTGCCTGCTCCTTCCCATTGCAACTGGATATTGGTGAGAACAGGATTGTTGATCTGACGAAAGAACTGTTCTGTCACTTGGTCAGTTGGCTCATCATGTCGAATAACCCGAGAGATGCCTCTACCAATTTCAGCCACACGGTTGAGCAAGAAACGATTCACAGAGCTACCTGCCCCAAAGCTGTAGAGACGAGTACTCGGTTGGAGATGACGTTGCACTTCCGCCAAAATCTGGTTTTCGTTGCCGATATAGCCATCGGTGAGCAGCACAATACTCCGCAATCTCCCCGGATCGGTGACCGGGAAGTTCAGCACGGCTCGAATGCCACGCAACATCTCGGTACCACCCCCAGCCGTGAGTCGATTGACATATCGAATCGCTTGCTGCTGGTTTTGAGGAGTGTTGGGCAACGGCACAGGAGAAAGTTGCTGCGTGGTATCCGAGAAATCGATGATGGAGAAGGTGTCGTCAGGGTTCAGACCTTGAATGAAGCGGCGCATCAACTCCTGGCACTGAGCCAAAGGAGCACCCGCTTGAGAGCCAGAAGTATCAATTAGAAACACCACATCCTTCGGCACCATTTGGTCGAGTCGATACTGAATGGCTGGAATCAAATACACTGCAAAGTGCCCCCCGCGATCGCCCGCTTCTGTGAGAACAGTGGTTTGCGTTTCGGCTCCAGAAACTTGATAACGCAGAATTAGATCTTTGTTGGGAATCGTATCTCCGCCTGCTAGCTTGATCTGGGCGATCGCTCCCTGAGGGATAATCTGAATTTGATGGGAAGGAGAATGGATCTCCTGAATGGCAACACCAGCATTGATCTCGACAGTGACACTGATATCATGCCCAGAACGCGTCCCTGGTGGCAAAATAGGAGCGTTGAGGCGAGAGGCATCGGGTACTAAATCAGTATCTTGGTTTAACATCATCGGCGCTGCTGCCGAACCGCTGCCGATCGCATTCTCCTCAATTAGGTTGCCAGGGACATAGCGCGGACCCACCACCATTGGGAAGGCAAACTCGTAGCTCCCTCCCAGTGATTCAGGAGCTGTAGCGCCAGTAAACTTTAAGCTCTCGGTGTAGCAAATCACCACATTTATTTGTTCGCCGGGTTTGATGTTGGCGAGAGATTGCGTAAAGATGTTGTCCCGTTCTTGTTCTAGCAACCCTGCCGTGCGTCCTTGTCGCTTGGCTTGCTCATAGATTTGCTGGGCTTCTTGGCGTTTTTTGATGCTGCCTTGAATGGTGCGATCGCCAATCCGAATCAGCATGTCATCCACTGCCGCTTCATCAGGTAGCGGGAAAATGTAAACCGCTTCGAGGGTGGTGGTGAAGGGGTTCTCGAAACTCTGCGTCACTTCTACGCGCGCAAGATTCCCCGCAATCTTGGCCTGCACTGTGGTGTGCTTGAGTGGGAAAGCGAGTTGCTGACGCTCGGCAGTCTGGACATATAAGCCACCCGATTGGCGTTCTGTTGTCTGAGTCATGGCGGCAACCTCCGACGCTATTGTTTGTTATTCTCAGCGTAGTTACGTCTATTCGCTAACCATGCTCAGCTTTGTGCTCACTTAGGTGCTCACCAGTGCTCAGGGTTGTGAAGCTGGCTTGTGTCAGCAATCGCTAAAAGTTCAGAGGTTGCCGTTAAGAGTGAAGCATCACGTGTAGTTATAGAAAGCGGCGGGCACTCTACCAGTAGAACTAGTCACTTCACCAATTGCAATGGCTACTCAACCTAACTCCACCAATCTTGCTAAAGCGGACGACAATTCAGCTCCAGCTTTGTCTGCTCCGCCTCTTAATAGATTGAACCGCTTCTTTAGTGTGAGCGCCAAAATCAACTGTGGTTATGCCTTAGCACTCAGTATCGCCGTGATTGGCACAACAGTGGGGCTAGTTCAGGGCCATCGCGCTTACGAGCAAGCAAGGCATCAAATGGATGTGGCGGATGATGAAGGTGGCATGTTGAGTAGTTTGCAGGGTGGCTTGCTAGAAATCCAGACCCATCAACGAGAGCTAGCCCTCCAAATTGCACAGCCGCAAGCTTTTCAACAAACGAATCAAGACTTGTTGGGTCATGTCAGCGGGGTTCAGGAGCTATTAGCTGAGCTGAGAGAATTTGCTCAGATTAACAACGATGTGAAATTGAGTGCTTTTCTACAGCAGTATGGCAATACGGTTGAGGCTTACACCCGCTACCTAGAAGCTCAAATTAGCCGCATTGATTTAGCGAATCTGCCACCAGAAGAAATCCCCCGAGTCCAGCAGGTGCTCTCCGGCACAGTCGCGGCTCCAGAAACGATAGAGTTCCATCAGTTTATTCATGAGCTGGCAGAATATGCCAGAACAGTGCGCCAAAAACAGGCAGCGGCTGACGAGGAGCAAAGCCGTGCCACTGTCTTACAAGCCCAGATCATCCTGGCTAGTGTGGGATTATCCATTGCGATCGCCGCTATCCTGGCATTCCTGACCAGCCGCACCATCTCCCGTCCCATCGAATCCCTCACGCGCGTCACCCAGAAGATTACAAAAGAATCGAATTTCGACTTGCAAGCACCTATCACCACACGGGATGAAATTGGACTTTTAGCAGTTTCCTTTAACCAACTGGTGCAGCGGGTGAAGCAGTTGCTCGAAGAACAAGCTGCTGCCCTAGAACGGGAACGGGAAATGCAGGAAGCCAAGCTCATTCAGAGCGAGAAGATGTCTAGTTTGGGGCGCATGCTGGCAGGGGTAGCCCATGAAATTAATAACCCCGTCAACTTTATCTATGGCAACTTGAGCCATGCTCACAACTACATGGAAGACTTGCTTAAGTTACTCCGAACTTACGAAACGGAAATTTCTGACCCACCGCCAGCCATTCAAGACCAAATTGAAGATATTGATTTAGAGTTTTTGGCCGAAGATTTGCCAAAAGTTTTGGACTCAATGAAGCTAGGAGCCGATCGCGCCCGCCAGATTGTTCTCAGCTTGAAGAACTTCTCTCGACTAGACGATACCGAGCCACACCCAGTCAATCTGCATGACTGTCTCGATAGCACGCTCTTAATTCTCAACAACCGCATCAAAAAAGATCTTGTGGTGACGCGCAATTATGGCGATCTGCCTGTGATAGAAGGATTTGCGGGTTTGCTCTACCAAGTGTTTATGAACTTGTTGAGCAATGCGATCGATGCGTTAGAAGAGAAGCCCGTGGAGCAGGGCGGTCGGCAAATCACTATTGTTACCCAGCGCTTAGACACCGACCGAGTGATGGTGAAAATTATCGACAACGGCATGGGCATGCCACCGGAAGTGCAAGCTCAGGTGTTTGATATGTTCTTCACTACCAAACCGCGAGGCGTGGGCACTGGCATGGGACTGGCTATTAGCCACCAAATTATTGTTGAAAAGCATGGGGGGACGTTGGAATGCCACTCTACTGCTGGAGTCGGGACTGAGTTTGCGATCGCGCTACCCATCAAGTCCTATCCCGTGGAATCAACCGCACCTGTATCTGCGCCCTCGGTCGCTCAGGTCTAAACTGAGTAAGAGCAAGACTGCGCTGCAACTGTGTTCCTTCAGTGACGAGAGCCAAACCCGCTTCCATTGTTTTCATGGGTAAACGATCATAGGATTGCAATTGCCTTAGTCAAAGAAACTCAGTTTTTTGTACAACTTTAGGTATATATCTTCAGGAACGAATGCCACACTCTCGCTATGCTTAAAGTATTAACCCTACAGAGTCTTTGAGCATGTCAGTTATCCCCGATTGCATCAGCACCCTGGAGTTGTCTAAGCTTTGGATTTATAAGGCTTTGAAAGAAATGGAAGCCGAAAGAGAGCAAGAGCAAGCAGAACTATCAGAGCCAGAGCAATCAGAGCAATCTGACAAAGAGAGTTAAGCTTTGTTAAGCAGATTCAAAGATTTCAGAGCAAGAAGTTGATCAACTAGCCCTCAGTAGGCTGTTGCAACTCTTGAGCTGTTTTCTTTCCTACCTTGAGCATTTCTTCCATATCAATCTGAGCGGCACATTCGTCAGTTTTCTCCACGAGGGCTTGTACCTCCTGATTAATTTCCGCAGCTTGTTGTTCAACATTTTTCTCGGTCATTTGGTGCCTCTAGACTTGGCTTCTGTAAACAATGGGACACGCCATATTTGCGTGTAACTCATAAATAAAGGAACTTGTTGTGCTAAAACCTCAGCTTTAGGGGACAAATTGAGCTGTTTTTTGGCGGTCGCGAGATTAAGCAATCGGTCCCAGGCGTGGACACGCGCAGAGGCGAAGCAGAAGGTGATGTAGATGTCATCTCCGCCCAAGTTGATTGGAGCTTTTAACTATGTAAATTTATTTCTCTGGTGGTAGTAAACAGAGGAATTGGCGATTATCTTGGCTAAAGATCTGAGGCGATCGAGATTCGCAGACAATTCCACTGGGTAGAAACTGTATGCAAACAGATAAGGTAATCGAAACTTACAATCAAGGAGCGGCTGATTATGATGCCATTATGCAGCGCTACTGGCACGTCGATCGCGCACCGCTGATTGCTTCCTTACAGTTGCGTTCGGAGCAGAGCGTCCTCGATGCCGCCGTGGGCACTGGGCTGAATCTCTCTGCATATCCTGCTGGAGTGCAGGTAGTGGGCGTAGATTTGTCGGAACAGATGCTGGAACTGGCTCAGCAAAAGTCGGTCAAGGCAGATGTTGCCCTCAAAATTATGGATTTACAAAATCTCGAGTTTCCTGACGACAGCTTTGATGCAGCAGCATCTGGATTTACCCTCTGTGTCGTGGCAGATCCTGTGCGATCGCTGCAAGAGATTTTACGAGTGACGAAGCCTGGTGCCCTGATTGCGATTGTGGATTACTGCAAGTCGCGCGATCCTGAAGTACAGAAATGGCAGGAGTTGATCTCTGATGCCAGTTCCCAGTTGGGCTTTCCCACAGGCAAGGTCAAGTGGAATGCTTTGATGGATTACGACCAATTGATTTATCACAGCAATTTAGCGATCGAGGTTTTGACAGACGATCGCATTGAAAGTGCTAATCCTTTTTCCTGTGGCTGTCAGCTGCTACTGAAAAATGCCAAAGGCTAAAAGTATGGTCAATTGCGTCAGTCTTTAAGCCACCTGCCAATGAATTCAAAACGATTGTAGGGATAGCTCTGGTGAGTGTCCTAAATAAGCAGTGGCAGGCACAAGACCTGCCCCTACAAAAATGGTATGGTTCTCGATCAACCTTGGGTGCGGTTGATGGCATGTAAGCCACACTCTTTGCTGTTTGGGTCTTCCCACCACCAACGGCCTTCCCGCTCATGCTGGTTGGGGAGGACTGCGCGAGTGCAAGGCTCACAGCCAATGCTGATAAAGCCGCGCTCATGCAGAGGATTGTAGGGAAGCTCAAAGGCCCGGATGTACATCCAAACCTCTGCCGATGACCAGTTCGCCAAGGGGTTGAATTTAATCAATTGGCGTTCATCATTAGAGAAAGCGGTATCGACTTGAATCACTGGTACAGTCGCGCGAGTAGATGGGTTTTGATCTTTGCGTTGTCCGGTAATCCAAGCATCCAAGGTACCTAGCTTCCGACGCAGAGGCGCAACCTTACGGATACCACAGCATTCTTTGTGACCATCTTCATAGAAGCTGAAGAGACCTTTTTCTGTGACTAAAGCTTCTACTTGAGCGGTATCGGGATACATCATCTCAATGGTGATGCCGTAATGCTTTCTGACGCGATCGATAAACTGGTAGGTTTCGGAATGCAGACGACCTGTATCCAGGCTGAAAACTTTGATGTCTTTTTTGATTCTGTACGCCATGTCGATCAGGACAACATCTTCTGCGCCACTGAAAGAAATGGCAATGTTGTCGTATAGGCTCAAGGCGCGTTCCAGAATTTTTTGTGGGCTTTGGGTCGAAAGCTCTGTGTCGAGGCTAGGAATATTCAGTTCAGTCGGGGTCTGCTCGGTCAACTGCGCCATGATGTGTTCTTCCTAAAAGGGTGTTTGCTCCCCAGCAAAGGATCGTCTGATTGCATCAAACTATTCTATCAAGCCGTAGTCATTACCATGAGGCATGCTTTATCACTAGTACCTTTGGCCTAGTTCTTTAGGTTGTTAGGCGATCGCCTTCAGGCTACTGTTTTCCTGCCTCTGGTTTTCTAGCGCTGGTCAATTGGCTAATCCAGCCTATAGATTTGGTGGCGATCGCCTCGAAATAAGCTGCATGCAGCCAATCATCGACACTTTCGGCGGCATAAACTTTGGAGTAAGGTTCTTGGAAGAGGGTGATTAACCAGTTGGTCCGACGTAATTTGGGTTGATGCCCATCGAGAATCAGCAGTTGTCCACCTGGTTTCAGCAGACGAAAGCATTCTTGCAGAACTAGTTGCGATACGTTGGGTGGCATTTCATGAAACATGAAAGCAACTGTGACTAAATCAAAAGTGCCTGCATCAAAGCCAGTATCTTCTGCTGAGGTATGCTGCCAGATAATGTTTAGCGCTGCTTGTTGCGCTTTGTAGTCTGCCATCACCAGCATGTAGGGGGACAAATCTAACCCAGTTACTTCGGCTTGAGGAAAGGCTTGCTTGAGCATTAAAGTGGTTGAGCCTGTGCCGCAGCCTAAATCCAAAATTCTGCTTGGTTGACCTGCGATCGCCTGGATCAATTGCTGCCGAATCCAAGTTTCACTGGGCGGAGAGGCAAAAGCAGTGACAGCATCGTAAGTAATAGCCGCGATCGCGTTGAGATAACCACCTGTAATGCCGTGAAAGTTTTGGCTGCTGTAGTAGTGGGGATAGGTGAGGTTGGCTTGGCAAAAGCGATCGCTCTCCTGCTGCCAATCAATCGTTTTCAACCATTGCAGCTTGTCGGCTCCTATAAAGATGCTAAGAATCGGTTTTAATAAGAACTGCCCCAAGCTCTGAGCGAATTGCATGAATTTCAATGATGCCAAGAAAACTTTGTCTGCCTGGATCAAGGTTATCTCTATCGTTCTGATTACAGGGGCGATCGCTTTGGAATCCTGGAATTTCTATGCGGGATTAGCGAATATCCCTGTGCCCAGCAGCCTGAACATAGTGTTTGCGATTGAGCGCTTTGCGGTTGCGGTACATCTTGTAGAGGGAATTGTTGCGGCTGTTTTTGCATCTTCTCGGCAACAAAGACCGCTGCAATACGGGGTTTACACTTTTTTTGTGGGCACTGTAGGTTTGTTAGAACTGTTTACCAAAGTAGACCCAGAGTGACACGTTTGTTTATAGTCAGATGTCTCTTTAGACCTGCGTGTTAAGCTGCCAGCAGTAGTGCTTTAGGGGTTCGACAGGTATGAATACTCCCGAAAACCATCTCCCTTTCCAGGTAACAGAGAGCGTAACTCGTGGCGGTACTATCTTTGAACTTCTGGAGTACAAACCCTTGGCGGGGAGCGACTCTCTGGCGATCGCGGAACAGGTTTATTCGCTAAATCGGGCTGGAGTGCATCTGCGGCAACTCCGAGTTCGTTTACAGAATGATGCGGTGCGAACTGAGCCAGGGGTGTTGCAGTTCCTCAAGGGCAACATTGAGATGGAAAGCTCAACGGGAGCAGGAGGGGGAGTTGGCGGGTTCATGAAAGGAGCGATCGCCGCAGCCCGCACCGGAGAAACGATCTTTAAGCCGCTGTATCGAGGGACTGGCGAACTTTACTTGGAGCCGAGTTTTGGGCACTACTGGCTGATGCAGTTGAAGGGGCAAACTTTGTTTGCTGACCAAGGTTTATTCTGCTGCTGCGAAGATGCGATTAAAGTAGACGCCCACAAGGTTGAGAGTTTTTCGGCGCGAGTGGCAGGTGGTGAAGGACGCTACCAAACCAAGGTCAGCGGTACTGGAGTCGTTGTTTTTCGTATCCCCGTACCTCGCAGCGAAATCTTAGAGTTGACGTTGAATAATGAAACGCTACAGGTAGATGGTTCCTTCGCGCTTCTCCGCACTGCTGAGGTGCATTTCAGTGTAGAAAAAGCTTCTACTTCTTTTTTGGGTGCCCTTACTAGCGGTGAAGGTCTCCTCCAAACTTTCCGAGGCACTGGCAAGGTGTGGATTGCGCCAACCCAACCTCTCTATGCCAGAATGGGTGGCTTGTTATCTACCTCCACTCCAATTGCTTAATAGCTAAAGTAGGGCGATCGCCTGTGTTGATTGATGTTGGCGATCGTTCCCTGTCTTAAATCGAGTAACATCTTGCACTTAATCTAATATTTTTTAGACCGCTGCTTCATACATGTCTTCTTAAAGATTGTTTGAAAAGTGATGCTTATTACTGGCACAACTCCCCTAGTCCTCCCATATTGGAAAGATCTGTTTAAGGCTACCTAGTATTGGAGGATTCGGGGAGAGAATGGAGAATATCTAAATACTTTTCAAATAGCTTCTTAAGTTGCCTGATCAGCTGTCTTGAGAAGTTGGCTAGACAAAGATTTTGGAGGCAAAGTGGCTATAATCAGCAGCCGAACAAGAAATACTAAAGTAGAAATATCTCAAGATATAGTTTGGGCAATTAATAATTTGAAATGGCATCTACTTAAATATGAGACTAAAAATTTGATCAATGTAATTAAAAGCGTAAGAGATATCTATCAATACAGGCATACACTCAAGAAAGTCAAAAGTAGTGATAAAGCTGTTGAATGCATAACAGACATAATTCTGGCAGCAATTCGGAAAACACAGAGATTTAGGACGCTTGATTGTCTTAAGGTTTTGCGAAGCCTAGTTAAGAATATTCCCGAAGACAATGAACTGTCAGAAAGAACAGTTGCTAAACTATTTGAAGTATACAAACACTTTGTCTTCTCTCATAGAGAAGATGTTCAATGGTGTGTAAGTTCTATTATTAAAGATAAAAAACTTAGTGGTGAAGCAATTGATTGGTTGATTGGCAACCAATCAGAGTCAACACATATTGTCAATCGGCTATTGCTGTACCCATGCCCACATCCTCAAATCAAAAATTGGGCAGAGCAAGTTTTATCCAAAAGTGAGCTATCAGATAGACGATCTGATTTGATTGCAATACTAATTGAAAAAGATTTACCAAAAGCCGCAGCTAAAGACAGTTCTTCTACGATTCAATGGGCTATATTCAAATCTCGTCTACCGTGTGAGACTAAGATAAATCTGTTGAACCAGTACAGTGATTTCGATTCGTTGCAAGCGACAATAGAGATTGCAGAGCGATTAAATTCTCCTGATATTCTTCGTAGCTTGTTAAAGAAAATCGAAGGTATGAATGATAGCTAACAACTCAGTTGTATTTGAACAGAGTTTACCTGTTGATGAGTAGCGATAGTTACTCCATCGAGCCAGTGAAACCGCAGGTAATGAGGCGATCGCCTGTTACCAAACTGTTTCTAAATCCAGTACAAATCCAGGTAAAACATCTTCTCCAGAGAGTTGATTGGGTGCTACCAAAACTTCCCCTGGCTGACCTAGCCGGTAGATTTCAACCCTACGATTGTCCCTGTCAATCAGCCAACCCAATCTCACACCACTTTGCATGTACTCCTGCATCTTGGCTTGAGTTTTCTCTAGGCTATCCGTAGGAGAGAGCAATTCCAGGACAAAATCTGGCGCAATGGGTGGAAACTTGCGCTGTTGTTCCGGGCATAGAGCATTCCACCGCTCTAGCACTACCCAAGCAACATCTGGCGATCGATCTCCACCTTGAGGCAATTTGAAACAAGTGGAAGAATCGAAAACCTTACCTAGCCGAGTTTGCCGATTCCAGATCACAAAATCAGCATTGATTTCCGAGTTATAACTGCCCGTTTCTCCTCCCGTGGGTGCCATAACAATCAGTTCTCCAGCCATACTCCGCTCAAGCTTCACATCCGGATTTGCCTGACACAGCTCATAAAACTGCTCATCCGTAATGTGAATTACTGGCTCCAGACTGATTGTAAACACAGCCATCCGTAGAGAATCAAGGGAATGCTCTCAGTATAACTTTGGCTAAAGGGGCGGCGGGCGATCGCAAAGGCTATTGGCTCAATCGGGCTAGAATCCATCGTCAACGCTCTGGCTAAGGACAAAAACCCGATATTCTAGTGAAGGATTTTTTAGCTCAGATGCTGCGATCGCACGGTATTGCCAATTAGAGAAGATGGACGGCATTAATCAGAAAACCTACGCAGCCTTTAGCGTGGTGCAACACTATGCCCAGTTAAAGCTGCTACAACCTGCTGAAGAAAAAATTCTGGAGCTTTTTCGCGATCGCTGGTCGAGTATGAAAATGCTTGATCTTGGTGTCGGCGGTGGGCGCACAACTCAGCACTTTGCTCCGGTAGTCGCAGAATATGTTGGCATCGATTACTCCGCTGAAATGGTGGCGGCTTGCCAAAAACGATTTGCAGCTTCTCCCGACCTCAGATTGGAAGTAGGGGATGCTAGAGATTTAAGCCGATTTGAAGATAACTCTTTCGACTTTATTCTGTTTAGTTTTAACGGAATTGATTTTGTTTCTCACAGCGATCGCTTAAAGGTTTTCCAAGAAATTCGTCGAGTTGGCAAACCTGGAGGATATTTCTTCTTCTCCAGCCACAATCTTCAGGGACTAGAACGAGAATTCGACTTAAGAAAACACCTGAGTCTCAACCCAATTACCACCTATGTCAATCTGGTGATGTTCACCATTCTGCGTCTGATCAATCGTTCATTCACGCTGGAACAGTTAAAAGCGTCCAGCCATGTCATTGTCAGCGATGAGTCCCATAACTTTCGATTAAAGACTTATTACATCAGACCCGAAGCACAAATTCAGCAGTTGGCACCAAACTTTAGCGAGGTTAAAGTCTATTCATGGAAGACTGGGTTGCAAATAACCCGTGAAGATGAACTGCGTTCCAATTCTGATATGTGGCTTTATTACCTATGCGTCATCCAGTAATTGCGATAGATGGGAATCTCGCTTGAGATATTTAGCCTGTATCGGTTAGCCCAAGAGGATGCGAACTGTAGCCATTACCTCCTGCTGAAAGTAGATCAGGCAGCGTTTAGTAATGCTGATGCAGGTGAGTATAACTATGTAGTTGAGGTTGCAGACCGAATTAGAGAGGCTTTAATCGAAGTATATAGAGCAGAGCAGCTAGCTAATGAATGCACTGAATTCCATGTAGCCACTCTGATAGGAGAATTGCAAAATACTCCGATTGGGGAGGAGCTGCGCCAAGAACATAGCAAATTCTATCTAGATTTATGGGTGGCAGAAACACGATTTGGTCACCCTTGGGTTGTCCTGGGAACAGCAGAGGATGAAGAGGCATTTTGGCAGCAGGTTGAGGAGGATGGAGACTTTGCAAGACTAGAGGCACTCAGACCAGCAGCAAAGCTGCGAGCATTTTTTCTCACGGAGATGGATATATGGCGAAGTCGCTACGGGCATCAAGTGAAGGATTGGCGATCGTAGATCGGGCACGGCAGCGTCGTGGTTGGACTAAAACGAGCACAGCTCGTTGGTGGCAAGACGCCAATACTTCTAGAGCCACCCTCCGCCGTTTTTGGCAAGGCGATCGCATTCAACCAGATATCTTTATTGCGCTCTGTCAAGCTGTAGGAATTAGCGACTGGGAAGCGATCGCCGAACCTCTAGAACTATCTTCTCGACCTCCTCATTCTTCACTCCTCACTCCTCACCTAGACCTTGATGAAGCCCCCGATGTCGAAGCCTTTTACGGACGAGAGCCAGAACTCCAACAGTTAGAGCAATGGATTCTGAGCGATCGCTGTGAAATAGTGGCGATCGCAGGTCTGGGAGGTATTGGTAAAACGGCTCTAGCTCTAGCTTTGACAGAACGAGTTCAAACAGAGTTTAGTTTTGTGCTCTGGCGATCGCTGCGATCTGCGCCTTCTTTTCACCACCTGCTAGACAGTATCCTTCAGCCGTTCGATCCAGCTATCCCCCAAACCTTTCAGCAGCGGGTCCACCAACTCATCCAGCATCTCCAGCAACATCGCTGTCTACTTATTCTCGATGGGCTAGAAACTGTCTTGAAGCAGGAGAACACATATACCCTGTTTCTCCTCACCTATCTCCTACCTGCAACTCATCAAAGCTGTATTCTGCTGACTAGCCGAGAACGTTTGTCAGAGCTGGAAGAAGTGGCCCGAAATAGAGCATCAGTGCGCTCTATGACTTTGCAAGGTCTGCTGCAAGCGGAAGCCATAGAGCTATTAAAAGCAGGTGGCATCACGGGCAATCAAATGGAGCTGTTAGCCCTAAGCCGCCTTTATAATGGCAATCCTCTCGCCCTCAAACTAGTGACCCCCCTGATTCAATTTATTTTGGGAGGCAGCATCGCAGCCTTCCTCAACCAAAAGACCTTAGTTCTAGGCGATCGCCTGAGAGATGTCCTCAATCAGCAACTCGATCAGCTTTCGGACCTAGAGCGAGAACTTGTCTACTGGCTGGCAATTTGGCAGGAACCGATCTCCTTCTGTCGCCTGCAAACTCATCTCCTGCATTCCCCTGACCTGTCTCTGGTGTTAGAAGCCTTGGCAAATCTAGAACGGCGATCGCTTCTAGAAAAATGGTTTAGTACCAACGAACCTGCCTTTACCCTACAGCCGCTAATCATGAAATTGGTTACAGAAGCGTTGATTGCCCAAGCAACCCAGGAAGTTGAACAGGTCTTGCAGAGCCATGATGTTCGTGGGTTCAAACTGCTGAGAACCCATTGGCTGATGCGCCCTGGTACAGACGATATTAAAGGCGATCGCATTTTGAGCCAGCTACGAGAAGAATTGTGGCGTATTTATGGTGCAGCTCTCCCATCCGTCTTGCAGCAAATTTTGCCACTTCTAAAAGAGCAATCTCCCCTCGTGATTGGTTACGTCGGTTGCAATATCATGGCCCTGCTGACACAGCTTAATTTAGACCCAACTCATTGATTAGTCGCTATTTCCGCGATGAGTGAGCGCTCGCATTCAATCCAATTTCTCGATAGATTATTTTTAAAGTTAAATGTAGCAATCAATACATTAACGCAAGTGCTAACTACCGATCTGAGAAATACCAAATTCAGTCAAACCAAGGCAACATACCCTACCTATGCAAGTACAAATAGTGCACCTAATGCTTCTAGAGCAAGCTTTATAGAAGCTGCAAGACTGCATTTCATCATAGCCGAAGCCTAAAAACAAACAGTTTTGAAGTTAGCTCAGCGTAAAAATTGCTGGATCAATTTTGGGCCAACTAATCTGTGATGAAGATCACAAGTTTAGATGATCTTGATCGCGCTTGTTTCAACCCACAACATACATACTTATGAATGACTCAACTCTAGCCGAGTCATCAACAGGGAACACACGACTGGCCGACAGAATCCATTGGAAGCTGTCGGTTTTTTATTGCTTTGGAATTGATGAATGGTTAGCGAATCGCACCCATCGTATTTTTCCAGGACAACTCCTTACAAAGAATTTGCAGTGCCCGTTGGTCTGGTCCCGTAAAGAAATCACTTTTGATCAAAGCTTCTAAGACCTGATGGGTTAGTTGGGAAGCAAACGCACCACCCGCCCGCAAAAGATGGCTGTAGTACCGAAATTGTGGTCGGCCCTCTTGGCTAAGGTGAAAGCAATGAATTTCACTCTCAGTCATTTTGTAGACGGGAGTATTGACTGGAACCACAATGCTGGGGATGCCATGCTGTCCATAAAGCCCGTCGTCTTGCCGCTCCATCGTGCCGATCAAGACAGTGCCTAGGAGAACGCGCGTTTCATTAATTAGATCGGGAGTGAAGATCGGATCGGGTTCGCTCGAAAGCCGTGGCCCTGAATTGAGGAAGTTGGGGTTGAAGAGTTGCGAGTTATAGATTAACCCGACAGCCCAGTGACGTTTCTCGGTTTCGAGCTTGACAAAGCAACCAAAGCCATAGTCTTCGGGACTGGGTGGCGCTTGCACGCCCATTTCGTCATTGAGTTGCACCACGTAGTCGCAGTGGGAATTGGATTTGACCACTTTGCCGAGTTGCATCTAGACTCTCCCCTTCTGCAAGACTGTTGTGAAAATGAAAATTTCCCCACAGTTCGTCGAAATTTCCGACTGTATAAGCCAGAAACTTCCACCAACTGCGGGGAAGCCAATTTGCCAACTGAGAATCAAACTAAGCGCGTACTAAAATTCACAAAAAACGTTAGATTCACAACTGTGCTGATACTGAAAACGGAGTTCAATGCTCAGGACATGGCTTGAATCAAGTAATCGAAGTAAGGAGTCGCTTCCACAGCGTCTTCTTCACTGAGCAGCGCTAAAGATGCCCGCTTTAAGCACCGGATGGATTCCACCATGCCAGGAACGGGAACACCTAGGGAGTTATACATTTCCCGCACGCCGATCAAGCCAATTTTTTCGATAGGTTCTTTGTCGCCATTTAGCACACCGTAGGTGACAAGGCGCAGATACCACCCGAAGTCACGTAGGCACAGAGCACGTTGGCGATCGCCGTAAGCGTTACCACCTGGAGAGATGAAGTCGGGGCGCTTCTGCCACAGTTGCTTGCTGGCTTCTTGCACAATTTTTTTCTCATTCTCAGCGAGAGCGGCAGCAATACGCATCCGCTGGGCACCAGTCTTGAGAAATTCGCTGATGTTTCTGAGTTCACCAGAGCTGGGGTAGCGGAGTTCGTCGTCTGCTTGAAGAATGACTTGGCTAACTACACTCATAATTGTTGCGGTACTTAGGTATCACTTCGTAGTTTAGCGACTCTTGGGGACGCAAATAAAGCAAGGAGTCTCCCAATGTAAGGGATAGGCTCTGCCATGAAGAGCCTAACTTGTAGCTTTATGAGAAAGTAAAAAGTTTTGTAAAATTTAATGCTTCTACAGTGCAGAAGAGCCGCTTAGGTCTAAGTGAGCAATATAAGCCATGAGTCTGCAAGAGGGGCGATCGCTACACTAATTAAATATGCCACCTCTGGTACGAGCCTAAGAGTAGGAGAGATTAACGAGTGTTAGAAGCCGACCCAAAGACTATAAACACACTCTACGAAGCCGATTTCTATGCTTGGACTCAAGAGCAAGCCAAACTGCTGAGGGCGCAGCAGTGGGACCTGGTTGACGTGGCGAATTTGATTGAGGAAATTGAAACGTTGGGCAGGCAGGAACGACGCGAACTAAGAAATCGTTTAACAGTTCTGTTAGGACATCTATTGAAATGGCAGTTCCAACCTGAAAAGCGAAGCAATAGCTGGCTAGCCACCGTTCGAGAACAGCGTCGCGAAGTTGCAACCCTACTTCAAGAAAATCCTAGTATCAAGGCTTATCTAAGCGAAGCTTTGCAATTAGCCTACCAATCGGGAATAGATTTAGCTGTCCGAGAAACAGAACTTCCCTATGAAACCTTTCCTGAAGCTTGTCCTTACTCATTAGAGCAGGCTCTAAACGATGAGTTTAGGCCCAATGAGTAATGCCTATGGTAATTCTGGATTCGCGATCGCAATTCTGCATTTTTACAATTCACGTGGGTTGCACGCAACGGGGTTTCTACACGTCAAAATAGAAAGGTTGCTGCGATTGCAGTGATTTGACTTATTAAGGAAAGTATTGTGTCTACTCCCCGAACCACACCTGCAAACCATGCCACTGATCCTACGACCGAACAATGGCGGCAAGGGGAGTTGGTAGAAATTGAAATTCATGACCTAACCGATGGCGGGGAAGGTGTGGGTCGCTTCAGGGAGCGAGTGGTATTTGTGCCCGATACCGTTCCTGGCGATCGCGTCTCAGTGCGCTTAGTACTGGTGAAGCCGCAATATGCTCAAGGCAAGTTGATGCAGATCATCGAAGCATCGCCCAACCGCATTCGGCCTCGTTGCATTGTGGCGGATAAATGTGGCGGTTGCCAATGGCAGCATATTGACTATGCCTATCAGCTCAAAGCCAAACGCAACCAAGTGATTCAAGCCTTAGAAAGGATTGGTGGGTTTAGTGAGCCACCTGTGGAGCCAATTTTAGGCGCGGAAGCAGATTTGGCTTACCGCAACAAAGCGACGTATCCTTTGGGGCGATCGCAGGCAGGGCAGGTGCAAGCAGGCTACTACCAAAAAGGCAGTCATCATCTGGTTAATTTAAATCAGTGCCCGATTCAAGATGCTCGTTTGAATCCTTTACTAGCCGAAGTTAAACAAGATATTTATCAGCGGGGTTGGGGCATTTATGACGAAAAGCAGCACCGGGGTAAGGTTCGCCATTTGGGATTGCGGATTGGTCGCCGCACTGGGGAAATTTTACTAATTTTGGTGGCAAAGGATGCCAACTTATCCGGTTTAGAGGACCAAGCACAGGACTGGTTGAATCGCTACCCTGAGCTAGTCGGTGTCTCCCTCAATATCAACTCACACAAAACCAACGCAATCTTCGGGGATGAAACGCGCTGCATTGCGGGCCAGTCTTACTTGAATGAGAAGTTTGGTGGTTTGCAGTTTCAAATCCATGCCACGACTTTCTTTCAGGTCTATACCGAGCAAGCAGAAGCGCTGTTACGAAAAGTGATTAGCCAATTAGATTTGCAAGGCCATGAAACTTTGATCGATGCCTATTGCGGGGTGGGAACATTCACGTTACCCCTGGCAAAACGGGTGAAGCAGGCGATCGGGCTGGAACTGCAACCGGAAGCGATCGCGCAAGCCCAACTGAATGCAGAACTGAATGGCATCACAAATGTGGCGTTTCAAGCGGGTCCAGTAGAACAGGTGTTACGCACGCTGTCTGTGCAACCGGATGTGGTGCTGCTCGATCCACCTCGTAAAGGTTGCGATCGCGCGGTGTTGGAGACGTTGCTGCAAATCCAGCCTCAGCGGATTGTGTATGTGAGCTGCAAACCCGCCACTCAAGCCCGTGACCTGAAGATCCTCTGTCAGGAAGGCAATTATCGCTTGGTCAAAGCTCAACCTGCCGACTTCTTCCCGCAAACGGCTCATGTGGAATGTGCAGCATTTCTAGAACGTCAATCTTGATGTCTATCGATGCAGATCCGAGTTGAAACCCCCAAAGATTATCCGGCGATCGCAGACCTCTTACTTGCAGCGTTTGAGCAGGGAGATGAAGCCCGCCTAGTAGAAAAGATTCGATTGTCCGATCGCTATATCCCTGAACTGGCTTTAGTGGCAGAAAAAGAGGGAGTAGTCGTCGGACATATCCTTTTTAGCTACATCGACTTGGTAGGTGCGGAAACACTGCCTGTTTTAGGTTTAGCTCCTTTAGCGGTACATCCACAATATCAACGCCAGGGAATTGGCAGTGCTTTAGTTCAGGCAGGAATGGCGAAAGCGGAGGAGCGAGGAGAGGCGATCGCGATCGTTCTAGGACATCCTCCGTTCTATAGCCGCTTTGGCTTTGAGCCATCTGTAGCCTATGGAATTGAATCTCCTTTTCCAGTTTCGGCGGAGTTCTTTATGGTGACATTCCTGCAACCCAAACGACAGGGATACGCAGGCAAAGTAATTTATCCCTCTGCGTTTGAAGGCTTATAGACTCACGGCGCTAGATACACATGACCCTAAATCTTAACGACCAAAGCTTCCTTCTGCATCTGTCCTAAAGTTTTTTCCAATTTGGGGAACTGTTTATCCTTCAGACCAAAGGCGTATTTATCTGGATAGAAAAAAGTAACTCATATGACAGACGTGGCTAAAAAAATCAAACTGTAACGTAGTTGACAGTTGCGTGCTTCAACACCAAAACGCTACAAGTAGAGTTCAGCTCCTAAGCTTGACCCTACAGGCAGTGTTTTGCTCAGTTGACTGCGTAAACTTCTAGTTTAGGCAAAAAACCTTAGGAGGTTCCATATGCAGAACAAACAAGTACGATTGGCTTCTATGCTGAGTGCTGGCATCCTCATGCTAGGCGTTCCCGCAGTTACTCTCATGCAAGAGCCCGCAAGCGCCCAGACAGCCACACAAGCAACTGTTGGCAATCTCATTTCTGCTCTGAATAACATTGCAGTTCAAATTACCAATTTGGAAGCTTTGAACAACCTAACTGTTGAAAATGTGCGGGTTGTGAATGTTGAAGATGTGCTTAACGGCAATAATGTTGAAGCACTTAACAACGCGCTAAATCGTAATAACGTAGAGATTGATGTTCTGCGTCGGTCACTTAACAACAACGAAGTTATCAAGAACGTATTGAACAATAATGATGTTGCCATTAATGATGTGGTGGCAATTGAGGTGTTGAGTGGCGGAGATGTTGTTGTCTTTGCTCAATAACAAAATCAGTTTGCTTTAAGCGATCGTTAATAACCTAGGTTAAACACCTAAAACCCTTCTAGACTGCAGCTAGAGGGGTTTTAGGTGTTTTGGCTTGTATGAGTCTTGTTGCAAAAGTTGCCGATCGCCTCAATTACGGCTTACCATGCGTTACGCCACCTCTTGTTGCCTGTTTGCGATGAAGTTTAGTCAAATTATTCAACCCCTCAGTGCTGTTGCGACTGGTAATAGCTTGACCAGCAACCCTACCTGCGACCCAGAGCTGCAAGGCGTTGCGGCAGTAGAGGAAGCGGTGGCTGGTCAGCTCAGTTACATTGAGGGCGACAAGTTTGCGGCTGAAGTAGGTAAAACAGCGGCGAGTGCTTTGATTTTGCCTCCCAACGAGACTTTGCAAGCGCAGGCGACCGAGCGTGGCATTGCCTGGATTGCCACATCCCAACCGCGATTGGTGTTTGCTCAAGCGATCGCCTTGTTCTACCAACCCTTTCGCCCTACTTCCGAAATTCATCCTACCGCTGTGATTCATCCGTCGGTTCAGGTGGGACAGAACGCTTACATTGGGCCGCATGTAGTGATTCAGGCAGGTGCAAAGGTTGGCGATGATGTGTGCATTCATCCGAATGTAGTGGTTTATCCAGAAGTGCAGATTGGCGATCGCACCACACTCCATGCCAACTGTGTGATTCATGAGCGCACCCGCATTGGCAATGATTGTGTAATTCACTCTGGCGCAGCGATCGGTTCAGAAGGCTTTGGATTTGTTCCGACCAAAGAAGGTTGGTACAAGATGGAGCAGTCGGGTTACACAGTGCTAGAGGATGGGGTAGAGGTAGGTTGCAACTCCACAATTGACCGTCCTGCTGTCGGGGAAACCCGGATTGGCCGCAATACCAAGCTCGATAATATGGTGCATATCGCTCACGGTTGTAACGTGGGAGAAGCGTGCGCGATGGCAGCTCAAGTAGGCATGGCAGGCGGAGTCAAGATTGGCAATCGCGTCATCTTGGCGGGCCAAGTGGGAGTTGCCAACCAATCTACGGTGGGGGATGGGGCGATCGCGACGGCGCAATCTGGCATTCATGGGGATGTGGAGCCAGGGGCGATCGTGTCGGGCAGTCCAGCCGTAGACAACAAAATCTATTTGAAAGCTTCAGCGATCTACAAGCGGTTGCCAGAGATGTATCAAGCTTTCAAGCAACTGCAACGACGCTTAGGCAAGACAGAGTAGGGATTACGGCCCTTCAGTTAAAACGGGAGGTACGATCGGCAGTTGTACCGTAAAGCTGACCTGATTCGCCTGACTCGTGGCTTGGATGGTGCCGCTCAAATGCTCTACTAGTTTCTTCACGAGAGCTAGTCCTAAGCCTGTGCCACCATGCTTCCAAGGGTCATGGTTGGGGATGCGGTAGAACTTATCAAAGACATGCTCCAATTCTACGACGGCAATTTCCACGCCAGAGTTTTGCACACTGAGCCAAAAGAATTCTGAGTTAGCCTGGGCTGTCACTGCGATCGCCGCTTGCCGAGGCGTATACTTACAGGCATTGCTGAGCAGCTCAGTCAGGATGCGCTCCAAAATGTCGAGATCGGTGTGCAAAGTTGGCAATTCCGCAGGCAACTGCACTTGCAACTGTTGTTCTTGCTGGCGCGCCTGCTCTAAAAATGGCTCGACTACGCTGGGAATCCAGCAATGAGGGTTAATGGCAGTGAAGAGGAGTGGTTCTGTTTCGGCATCTAAGCGAGTTAAGTCGAGCAGATCGTTGATCAGTTTAATTTCGCGATCGCATTCGTCATTGAGAACTTGAAAGTATCGTGAGGTGCGATCGGACGGATCAGAAACGAGTTTCCCTGCCTTGTCCCAACTCATTTCTAGCATTTGAGTCGCCATTTTGATGCTAGACATTGGGGTTCGCAATTCATGAGAAACGGTGCTGAGAAAATCATCTTTGAGCCGATTCAATTTCTCTAGCTCGGCAACTTGCGCTTGAGCTGCTTGATAGAGTCGCGCCTGCCGAATCGCGATCGCACATTGATTAGCGACCTGCTGCACCAGACGAATTTCCAGCTCACTAAACGTGTCGGTGTTGGGGCGAAAGAGCCAGAGATCTCCCAGTACGCCTTGGTCATCAACGATGGGGCAAGCCAGAATCATTGAGGAATTTTGGATCGATCGAATGAGCAAGCCATCGCAGATACAAAATTGCAGATGCTGGCCTTGCAAAAGCCGCTGGTAAATGTCTGGTCTAGCAGTCATCTCTATAGTTTGACCAACGGCTGACAAGCTATCACTATATTCATGAGTAATCGTAGAAGTCGTGTGGGCAGCATTGTAGATTCCAGTATCACAACAACGCACCTCTAGACCCAAGGCCAATTCCTGTACTGCGGTGGTGAGGATGTGGTCTTCGTCTAGGCTGTCGCGCACCTTATCGGTAATTCGCTTCAACCGCGCTTCAAAGTTGAGGGCTTGGGCAAGCTGAGCGGTCCGTTCCTGGACTTGATCTTCCAATACAGCATTCAACTGCTGCACCTGCTGAAACAATTCCGATTGTTGAATGGCGATCGCGACTTGGGCTGCCAACTGTTGCAGCAAATCGATTTCGTGGGCTTGCCAATCACGGGAGGTGCGGCACTGATGCACCATGAGCAATCCCCAGAGCTTTTGCCCTTGCAAAATTGGCACTGCTAGACCCGCTTGCACTTGGTAACGCTGCAAAAACCGCTTCATTCCCGGTGAAAACTCTGCCTGTTGCACATCTACGAAGACAGAAACCAATCCTTGTTGATATTGATCGAGATAGTGTTTCAACCAGGCTTGGCGCATGGTAGTGCGTAGTAGCGAAGGCCACTCTGGATTTACAGATTCAGCTACAAATCGCCCTTGACTGCTACCATCCAAACGGTAGATGGTGACGCGATCGCTCTCTAAGCAGTGGCGAATATTGTCAACTGTGGTGCTGAGGATGGTATCGAGATGCAGAGATTGGCGAATTTGCTGGGTAACGCTGGCAATTAACCGCTCTCTCTGGTTTTGCTGTCGCAGTAGCTCTTCGGTCTGTTGCCGCTCAAGGATGTCTAGCTTGAGCTGAGCTTCACTCTCCCTGAGGGCAGCTTCGACTCTTCGGCGTTCTGTAATATCTCGCAGCACCACTTGAGTTGCAGGTTCACCTTGGTAGGTCAGTGGAATAGCCGTGACCTCAGCATCCACTACTGTGCCATCCAAGCGGCAAAGTTTTTGCTCCATTAGGGGCGCAGGAATCTCACTTTGTTGGAGCTGCTGCATCCGAGCTCGAACTAAAGCTTGGTAGTCGGGATGAACACGCTCTAATACAAAAGTGCCGATTAAATCTTCAGCGCAGGTGCCGCCATAGAACTGGACAGCGGCTGGATTAAGAAACACAAATTTGCCACCACGCTGAATAAAAATAGCGTCAGGACAAAGCTCTACCAGTTGGCGATACCGTTGTTCGCTTTCTCGTAAAGCTGTTTCTGTTTCTGTATGAGTGCGATCGCCGTCCGGTTGAGCTTGTTTTGTCCCAGCGATCGCTTGCAGGTCCGCTTGGTCTCTGGAATCGTCTCTACAGCAATGGATGTAGCAACAGCAACTCTGATTTAGCGGCTGATTGGGGCCTTGCATACAAATCCTGCTGAGTCCTAACGGCTATGTCTTAGCATGCCCTAGCAGAACGAGGATGACTGAGTATGTTTAAATAGATTTAGTAAAATTTTTGACTCAGTACGAGTTGACAAAGAGCAGGGCGATCGCTAAGGAACTTGAACCGGAGCCGATTCCAGCTTGGCGATTAACTTAATGCCAAACTCTGACTCAAAGGCACCCTTCTTGTAATCCACGCTCCATAATTCCAAAGCACAGTCATCGGTAGGTTGAGTCGGTTGGAGCCAGAGATACAATTCTTTCGCCTCAGCCCGATACTCACAGCGGATCTGTTGCACTGCTCCAAGCTGACGGCGATCGAGGGCGACCGCTAGGCGCAATAGAGGACTCAATTGTTCTACAACCCGCCGATGTTTTTTGCTGGTGAGATTGCGATAGGTTTCGTGTTTCTTTTTCGGCGTGTTTTTGCGGTGGTAGCGAGCTAGGTTCGCGATCGTTTCCACTTCAATTTCGGTATAGCCGAGTAAATCGCCGTTGCGGATTAAGTAGTAAGAGTGCTTATGATGGGAGGCATGGTTCACGTGGTGGCCGCAGTTGTGCAAGATGGCAGCGGCCCACAGCAGTTCTTTTTCTTCCTCACCCCACAAATGCAACCAACCTTGAGTTTGGTCAAATAAGCTGGTGGCAAAGGCCGCGATGCGTTGGCTATAGTCCAGATTTACCTGGTACTTGCGCGCTACCCGCTTCACACTCCGCTGCCGTACCGAACTTTGGTAGCGCAACCGATCTTCGATCAGCCCGTGGGTCAGCATCCAATCGACGACCACGCCTTCGCGCAAAGCCCGCTCGCAGATAGTGAAAGCATCAATTTCCAAGAAAGCCATTGTTTCTTGCAAAATCAAGGCTCCAGCCAGAATAATTTCAGCTCGACGCTCGGACATTCCCGGTAGTGTCAGCCGTTCTGCAAAGCTGAGCCGCCGCAGCCGCGCCACAATTTCTCGCAGATCGGCCAGCGGGACTTGATACCCGTTTAATGGATCGGGAATGATGCCGAGCTTTTCGCGGGCATGCAGCATCGCTACCGTTTCCGCAGTGCCAGAGGTGCCAACTAAACGCGGCACTTCTCCAGGCTTGAGGTGAGCGCGTAACTCCCCTACCGGACGCTCGATCATGCCACGAATGTAGGCTTGCAGATATTGAAACTCAGCATTGCTAATCGGGTCAGTGCTGACATATTCTGCCGTCAGGCGAACGGCTCCAATTTTGGTGCTGCTGAGCGTGCGTGGTTCGTGCCCGTCACCCAAAATTAGCTCGGTAGAACCGCCACCAATGTCAATAATTACATGGGGTTTGTTATCAAACTCCATCCCCGACAGCACGCCTAAGTAGATGCGTCGAGCTTCTTCCTGCCCAGAAACTAAGTTGACGATGATGCCAACTTCCGCTTCCACTTGTTTGACAAATTCTTTGCCGTTGGGCGCTTCCCGCACGGCACTGGTCGCCACTGCAATAATTTGTTCGGCATTGAGCGAAGTGGCAATGTCTTTGCACCGCTTCAACGCCGCGATCGCCCGTCCCATTGCCGCAGGGGTTAAGTCTCCCGTTTCAGGGTCGCGATCGCCCAGCCGAGCCGTGTCTTTCTCGCGAGCCATGATGCTAAAGGCGGGCAAAGTGGGCTGAACCCGGACCACGACCATGTGAATAGAATTAGTGCCAATATCGATGGCCGCAAGAATGCGGTCTTGCTCAGCCGAGATGGGAACGCTCACCGAACTGCCTCTGCCTTTTACGCTGAATCTGCGATCGCCCTGATCTTATCGCGGCACGTTGCCCTCTGATGTTTTTCCTTGGTTTAAGAGTTGAAGTAGGCGATCGCGTCAGTTTTTCGCTAATAAAAGCGAATTGCTGCACCTAGAACAGCGATATTCTAAAAGATTAGGAATTGTAACAAGTTTTACCCCTCAACCCATGCTGACCCAGCCTGAGCAACGACCTGAACCCACCTGGCTAACTGTGATTCGGCTTTTGCGGTGGGATAAACCAGAAGGACGCTTGATCCTCATGCTTCCGGCGTTGTGGGCGGTGTTTCTGGCGGCACGGGGTACACCCCCACTTCTCCTAGTCGGCGTGATCATCTTAGGCAGTTTGGCGACCAGTGCAGCTGGCTGTGTGGTGAATGATCTCTGGGACCGCAATATTGACCCCAAAGTGCAGCGCACCCGCAACCGTCCCCTAGCTTCCCGTGCCCTCTCCGTTAAAACGGGATTCGTGGTGCTACTGGTTTCCTTGCTTTGTGCCTGGGGCTTAGCCCTGTACCTCAACCCTTTGAGTTTTTGGCTCTGCGTTGCAGCCGTTCCAGTCATCCTGTTATATCCCTCGGCCAAGCGGGTGTTCCCGGTCCCCCAACTGGTTCTCTCGATCGCCTGGGGTTTCGCGGTGCTAATTAGCTGGAGCGCCGTCACGGGACGCTTAGAATTCCCTGCCTGGCTGCTATGGGGAGCCACCGTCCTTTGGACACTAGGCTTCGATACCGTTTACGCCATGCCCGATCGCGAAGACGATCGCCGCATTGGAGTCAACTCCAGTGCCTTATTTTTTGGCCCTAGAACTGCCTCCGCAATCGGTCTGTTCTACATCGGCACAGCTCTACTGCTGGCTTGGCTGGGCTTAGAGATGCAACTGCACTTCAGCTTTTGGCTCACTTGGGCGATCGCAGTAGCAGGTTGGACTTGGCAATCAATCCGCCTCCGCCAAAACCATCTCCCCCCAGCCACCTACGGCCAAATGTTCCGCCAAAACGTCTGGTTAGGATTTATCTTGCTGGCAGGCATGGTCGCAGGCGCAATCCTATAGGGTGCGTTGTAACGCACCGCTCTAATTTACCGCCCACATGCCATTCAAGTAGCCTCCCGTTCCAATAAAATCGTCACGGGACCATCATTCTCGATCGCGACTTCCATCATGGCTCCAAATTTTCCGGTTTCCACCTTGAGGCCACTTTGGCGGAGCTTAGCGACAAATTGCTCATAGAGTTGTTCGGCGATCGCGGGGGCAGCTGCTTGGTCAAAGGATGGGCGGCGGCCTTTGCGGCAGTCTCCATACAGCGTGAACTGGCTGACCACTAATAACTCACCCCCGATTTCTTGCACCGATTGCTCAAAGCGGCCATTGCCACTTTCCGAGTCAGGGAATAATCTCAGCTCCAGGCATTTCCGGGCCATCCAATCGAGTTCGGTTTCCGTGTCGGTGCTAGAAATCCCGACTAAAAGATTCAATCCTCGGCCAATCTTGCCGATCACTTGACCTGCAACCGTAACTTGAGAAGATTTAACTCGCTGAATCACCACTCGCATAGTTTTAGATAGAACGGTATTTTTCCTGCCGCGATCACCTTTGGACAGAACTAATAGCAGTTATGGCTGAAACCAGCTAGGTTATAGGCGGCTGACGTTGGCATCAGGTATCAATCACATGAACCCATCTCTTGAAGGCCCTACCCTCCGGCTGGTTACGATTCCAGTGAGCCATTATTGCGAGAAAGCTCGGTGGGCTCTAGATCGGCTTCAGGTAGATTACGTGGAAGAAGCTCATGCTCCCTTATTTAGTCGCCTTGCTACCTGGCAGTTAGGAGCTGGAGCCCAAGTTCCGGTCTTAGTCACGCAGACAGAAGTTGTGGCTGACTCAACCAGAATTTTGCAGTACTCGGATCACGTGTTTGCCTCCGAACACAAGCTATATCCTAGCGACCCAGATTTGCGACGAGAGGTTGAGGAGCTGGAGGAATTATTTGACACCCGATTGGGAGTGTCTCTACGATGCTGGGTTTACTTCCACTTGCTGCCCCAAAGAGAGCTGACGCTGAAAATGTGGTGTGAAGGTACGCCTACCTTAGAGCAGCGCTTATCCCGTACCTTGTTTCCCCTGACTCGCCAGTTGATCACGCAGGCGCTAGATGTCAACGCTGAGTCAGAAACAACAGCTTTCAGCGAAACTAGGAATATTTTTGAAATGGTCAGCCAGCGGCTATCGGATGGTCGTCGTTATCTGGTTGGCAATACTTTCACGGCTGCTGATTTAACCTTTGCAGCTCTCGCGGCTCCTGTCTTAATGCCGAAAGAGTATGGCGTCCCACTGCTTGAATTTGAGGAATTACCTCCGAAGATGGCAGTGCGAGTTGCAGAGTTACAAGCCATGCCAGCCGCTGCTTACGCGCTCAGATTATTTCGAGAAGAGCGCAATAATATCCAGCCTACTTCAGCCAATCTTGCAGGAGGCTAAGCAAACCACCTGACTGGAGGATGTTGCTGCTGAGTGAGTGGGCCACACTGTAAAGAGAGTTCACATCAATCCATGCACGCTAGGCTGGCACTCCTGACTACAACCTTGGAGCTGCCAGTTTTTTATGGGCGCTAGTGGCACAAATGCGATCGCACAAAATAAAGGACAGACCGAAGCCTGTCCTATGCTAAGAACGCCATTAAGGTGCCATTAAGATGATGGGAATTGCGCTTTACGCTTCATCGAGTGCGGCAATACCAGGAAGCTCTTTACCTTCGAGCAATTCTAGGCTGGCACCACCACCCGTAGAAATGTGGCTCATTTGATCTGCTACACCGACTTTCTCTACCGCAGCCACAGAGTCGCCACCGCCGATGATGGTGGTTACGCCTTGCTTGGTCAAACCTGCTAAGGTATGGGCGATCGCTTCAGTGCCCTGAGCAAATTTATCGAACTCAAACACACCCATTGGCCCGTTCCAGATCACGCTCTTGCACTGAGCCAGCGCGTCTTGGAAAACTTTGATCGAGTCGGGACCAATATCCAGACCCATCCAGCCATCGGGGATATTCTCAATGCTAACGGTTTGGGCGTTGGCATCAGCCGCGAAGTTGTCAGCTACCACAACATCGGTAGGCAGCAACAGCTCAACTCCCTTCTCTTTGGCTTTCGCTTCCAGGGCACGAGCGAGGTCTAGCTTGTCTTCTTCGACTAGAGACTTACCGACGCTCAGACCACGAGCTTTGTAGAAGGTGAAGATCATGCCGCCGCCGATGAACAGCTTGTCTACCTTATCAAGCAGGGTTTCAATCACACCGATTTTGCTCGAAACTTTGGAGCCACCGACGATCGCCGCCAAAGGACGTTGGGGATTTTCGATCGCGTTTTGCAGGTACTTAAGTTCTTTCTCAATTAGGATGCCAGCGACGGAAGGCTTGAGGTAGTGGGTCACACCTTCCGTGGAAGCATGCGCCCGGTGAGCGGTACCAAAAGCGTCATTCACGTACAGGTCGGCTAGAGAAGCTAGCTTTTTGGCAAATTCAGGATCATTCTTTTCCTCTTCCTTGTAGAAGCGGACGTTCTCTAGCAACAGGACATCACCGTTTTGCAAAGCACCAACTTTAGCCGCAGCTTCGTCGCCGATGCAGTCGTCGGTCTTGACCACGGTTTTACCTAGCAACTCGGAGAGACGCTTAGCCACAGGAGTCAGACGGAGGCTGTCGTCTACGCCTTTGGGCCGTCCAAAGTGGCTGCACAAAATTACCTTGGCTCCCTTCGAGGTCAACTCTTGGATGGTTGGCAGAGCGGCCCGGATGCGAGTATCGTCTGTGATATTACCTTGGTCATCGAGGGGTACGTTGAAGTCCGCGCGGACTAGAACCCGCTTGCCAGCTAAATCGGACGACGATAAATTTGCTACAGTTTTTTTGGACACAGAAAAATCTCCTGAATGAGCCTTTGTACCTATTAATTAGATTAAAACAAGCCGTGACCTGTTTCAGGTATTTCTACTTAACACGCTAGAAAGCCTGAACGGATCAACCTGAATCTGTTCGTTGGATTCGTACTATGCGTCGTCCACATTTTACCTAGGTCTGTGTCCGGAGTTGCGCTTATGTTTAAAACTGTTCTGTTTCCCATTGACCAAAGCCGTGAATCGCGTCAAGCTGCCGATACTGTGGCAGAGCTTGTCAAGTTTCATCACAGCCGTTTAGTGATCGTGTCTGTAGTTGAAACACCAGAGCCAGGAGAAGAAGTGCCAAGTGCTGAAATGGCATCCCCAGAAGCGATCGCGGAATTGCTAAAAACCGCTAGAAACCTCTTTTCAGATCAAGGTATTAATACTGAACTGATCGAACGAGAAGGAAAACCAGCTTTCACCATCTGTGATGTCGCAGATGAACTGGATGCTGACCTAATTATTATGGGTTGCCGAGGTCTAGGTCTCACCGAGGAGGGAGCCGCCGACAGCGTCACCAATCGGGTAATCAACCTTGCTCCCTGCCCCGTGTTAATTGTGCCCTAACACTAAATAGCCTGAGTAAATTCCAGAACTAACGAAGAGAGTCACCAGTGCCACGGGCAGGACAAAATGTGCGGGTGATGGCTAGACAACGCCGCACGAAAGCAGTGTTGGGGTCTGCGATCGCTGGCTTATGGATATTGCTACCCTGGGTGCTACCGTGGCTCCTCCAGTTTTTCTTCCCAACCATCGTGCTTTCACTGCCTGGTTGGGTCTATTTGATTTGCTTAGTTCCAGCAGGTTTCAGCTACTTCCAAGCCCAACGTTTATGGAGCAAAGCCAATCGAGCTGACCAAGGCGCGGCGGGAGAAGAAGCGATCGCCACAGTTCTCGCACCTCTCCAGAGCGAAGGCTGGCAAATGGAATATGGCGTTCGCGATCGCTCGGTTGGGGATGTAGATGTATTTCTGCTGTCCCCAAAAGGTCGAGCTTACACCATTGATGTCAAATCCCATCGGGGCGAGGTGCGGAGTGACGGTAAGCAGCTCTATCGGCAGTATGGGCGATCGCAATATCCCTTTGAAAAGGATTTCTTGAACCAAGCCAAGCGCCAAGCTGTTGCGATGAAAAAGTTGAAGCGCTTAACTTTTGTCACCCCAGTTGTAGCTTTCTCTCAAGCCAGGGTTGAAGTTGAGCAGAACCCGATTGCGGGTGTCTACGTCGTGGGCAAACAGGATTTGGTGAGGTGCTTGCGATCGCTGGGCTAACTTTCCGACAAGAGCGCTCGAAACGATCATGTGAAAACAAAGCTTTTGTAGCTTTGTTCACCCCAACTCATCAACTAACTCACTGGGTTCGCCGGGATAAAAGCGATCGCCTAGAATTTCCGCTAAACCATAGGGACATTCTGGAGGAAAAGGGCGGCTGGGTAAATCAGTTTCACTCACTGCCAGTTCTACACCTTTTAGATAAGCTTTCTGCAATGCTTCTTCTAGATAGGGCTTGAGGCTGGGGTTGTCTTCTAGTAATTCGGAGATGTCGAGGCGCTGGATGCGAATCGTGGCTAGCCAGCTACGACTACGACGTTCGGGTTGGTACTGCCATTTGAGTAAATGCCCAATTAGCAAACTCAAGCGATTGCGGAGTTCTTGGCGTTGCTGTTTACCCAAAGATGCAATTTCCTCAATCAAATTTGGTAGGTCAAGCTGGCTCCATTGCTGCTGGTGGAGTAAAGCAGCTTGTTCCTGCGTCCAAGCGTAGAAGTCGTTGTTATAGAGGTTTGGTTCAGAAACGGTAGCCTTTGGGTCTATTTCTGGGATGTGCATGGCGATCGCTCAACCTCAATGTCCTTATTGTAGAGTTGCCTTTTCGAGGCACAATCGCTTTGTTAAATCGCCAAGGGGCGATCGCAATCCCATTGGATCTATTCGTCTATTGGTTTCGGCCAGTTTACGCTGACTACAGTTTTGTACAGAATATTATGCAGAACATAAGGGCTCTTAAGTAACTCAGCGGAAGTAAGACTGCGGCGGGTTATGCATACTGAAGGGTACATAGTAAATTGTACGTAGTGCTAGAGATGGGTTTCCCCACGCTGCATCATAATGTTGGTATTCCCCACCTCAATCCTTACTGCTATCTTTTAGGGCTCACTGCCCTAATTTCTCTGGTGTCCGCCTATGCAGCTTGGCAGCGACGAACTACGGCTCCAGCTAGCAGGCCTTTTCTTTTAATGATGCTGGCGATCGCAGGGTATGCCACTGTTGCAGCATTAGAGGCAGCCGCGACAACGTTATCCAGCAAAATACTGTGGTCGAAGCTAGAGTATGTCGGCTCTGGCAGCGTGATTACGCTCTTTTTGATCTTTGCGACCCACTTCACCCACCGAAAAAATTGGCTGACTCCCAAAGCTCTGGCATGGCTCTGGGTTGTGCCAATTTTGAATGTCATTCTCGTCATGACAAACAGTTGGCATCATTGGGTTTGGACTGGATTTTTGTGGAGCTCTGCCAGAAGCAACCTGCTCATTTACCAGCATGGCCCCGGATTCTTCTGGATCATGGCTTGTGTTTATGCTTATACCTTGGCTGGGGCCTTTCTCTTACTACAAGCAGCCCTCCGCCCCTCTCTCCTGTATCGGCGGCAAGCCATCATGGCCTTAGCTTCAGCCATGATCCCCTTAATCGGGGGTAGTGCCTATATGCTCAAGCTCACGCCTCCGGGCTTGAACATTACACCGATGAGTTTTATGCTCAGCGGATTAATTTATTCTGCCAATCTCTTTCGCTTTCAATTGTTTGATCTAGTGCCAGTGGCTCGCGATACGTTGGTTGAGAGCATGAGTGATGGAGTCCTGGTTTTAGATCAGCAAAATCGCATTGTGGATATTAACCCAGCGGCACGAGAGCTGCTAGGCACAACCGTTGCCTGTGTTGGACAGCCCGCAGCAAAAAGCTTATTGCAATGGCAAGATATAGCTCGGCGTTGCTACGATAGCGGCGATCATAGGCTGGCAATTGCTAGAGAGGGCAAGCCACTGCGCTACATAGAGCTACGCACAACGCCCCTGCGCGATCGCGCCCAGCACATTACCGGGCGCTTGATTATCTTACGAGATGTGACCGAACGCCACCAAGCAGAGCTAGATCTGCAACAGGCGAATCACCGTTTACAAAACCAGTTACTAGAAATTGAGGTGTTGCAAACTCAGTTGCGAGAGCAAGCGATACGGGATGTACTCACGGGTTTGTTCAATCGCCGTTATCTGGAAGAAACGTTTCCTAGAGAGTTGGCACGGGCCACCCGCAAAAGTTATCCCATTACAGTTGCTCTCCTGGATATTGATCACTTTAAGCAGATTAACGATACGTTTGGGCACCTAGGAGGCGATCGCGTGTTGCAAGCCTTTGGAGAACTGCTGCGTTGTCACAGCCGTTCTAGCGATATTGCTTGTCGCTATGGGGGTGAGGAGTTTGTGCTATTTATGCCGCGGATGCCGCTAGATCTTGCCTACCGACGGATTGAGAAAATTCGTTTGGCTTGGGAAGCTACCCTTGTGGAGTTTGGTGGGCAGCAAATCCAGTCCACCGTCTCTGGTGGCGTTAGTACCTTTCCCCCGGAGGGAAGAACGATTGATTGTCTGTTGCACTTAGCCGATCAGGCGTTGTATGCAGCCAAAGCGGCAGGAAGAAACTGCATCAAGCATGGGTTTTACCAGCCCCTAGATCAATTCTCAGTTCGTTGCGGCAACCATCAGCTATAGGAACACTGGCTCGCGCAGAGGCCAATCGCGAAGCTCTTGAGCCAGAAGGAGCCCGATCACTGTAGCTAGTAAGCAACCCCTACCATTGATAGATGTGTACGTCCATCTTTAGCAACCCGCAAGCGATCGCGAGTTATGACTTCTGTTAGAGGAAGAATTTTGTTTTACTAGTTAGTCTTAATTTTGTCGAGAGAATTATTGGCTCGCATCCTTCGGGGCGAGTTCGATAGTTTCTCGAAATATGAAAAGCATTGAAAATGAATTAGTGGAGTACTTTGATGAAAAACTTGATTTCTGGAGCGATTGCTCAAGTTAGTTCTTTGTTTAATCAACTACAAGTCAAGCGTTTTTTGGCCGTCGCTCTTGTTGGTTTTATCTTGCTGACCACCAACGCTCAGCCCAACAGCGCTAGCACCAAAGCGATTAGTGACCGAATCAACACCGTCGCTCACCAGAATGATTCCGACCGCCCCAAAACCACAGGCGAATGGAACAAAGAAGCACGTGAAATCAACTCTGCTGATGGCGAAGGTCGGCTCCAAAGAATTGCCAAAGAGTCTACAGAAGCTGTGAAAGACTTTGGTGGCCTCTATCCCGACACCGCTGACAGAAGCGCTAGCGACCTAGACAAGAATGAACTGCGCCGTCAAGGTTACTCTGACAAAGTGCAACGCTAAGGAATAAATCCTAGGCTCCCCTTCCCTACGAGGGAAGGGGTTGGGGGTTAGGTTTTTTAAGACGCGATAGCAGAATGACGATTGAGAGATTCTTGTTGCATCGCTAGTTTGCGGCTCTCGAAGAGTTGAATTACCCCTTTCGTCACCGTCTCTACAACGGCTGGATCGCAGTAAGAAAGAAACTCTTCAGCAGAAATTTCATCTTGAAAGAATGCTTTCGCATGTTTCAACAACTGGCGTAAAGCTGCGAAACCGATTGACTTCACGACAAAAGTTGCAGTCGGAGAGTTTTTCACATCGTAGAAAGAATCAATACTGCGGCCTTTTTCGAGTAGTTCTAGCGCATCATGTTCGATTGGAGTTTCTGGCAACCTATAGCTAGAGATTTTGGGTAAGAAATGCTCTAATTGCACCGTCGAAAAGCCCGAAGATGGCAATTCCCCCATCATGGTAGAGATCGGGACATCACGGCCAATCCGAAACGCCAACGCTTCAATAATGGCGATCGAAACGAGTTTTGCCCCCAGATATAGCCGAGCCACTTCTAAGTTTTTTGCGGTGTTGTTGATTAGCCGTTGATAGGTTTCGTCGTTAGGTTCACCGTGGAACTGCCGAAACACCACTTCTGGCTTGAGGAAGTTCATGAAACCTTCCATCTTCTGAATCGACAGGCGATAGCCTTGCACTTTGTAGGCGTTGGTGTTTTTCAGGTCGTGGTTGGTTTCGGGGATGAGATTCCAGGTATTGTCGAGGAAATGGGCGGAGCTAGGAAACGCAAAATTCTCTACGTCTCGGTTGGCAAGGCGTACGGATCGTTTCGTGATTTCGAGGGTTTCTGCTTCTGTCCAACCTAAGTCGAACTCCTGACTGATGCTTAAGAGTCTTCGGTATAGGGCCTCGTCGCTAGTGATGCCTTCGGCAGATTTGGGTCGGAAGGGAACGGTAGCTTCGATACAAGCAGCAATTTGGGCTAGATGACTGTAGGAAAGTAGGGATTCTAGGCTTTTGGCAGCAATCACGGCACTGAGAAACTCGTTTTGGCCCGCCATTGGGGACAGTCGCTGACTGGGGGCAAAACCAAATACTGTGAGGACTAAGCTGAAGCTGCGATCGCTCGGCAAGTCTTCGGCATCCAGAATGGCAAGATGGCCTGGGGTTTCTTTAATGAAGGGGGCGATGAAGCGGCTAATGTTGACGCTGATGCCTTGATCTACTTGCACGTAAACGAGATCGTGGAAGAGTGCGGCTAAAACTTCGATCGCGTCGCCAGAATCGCCCACTTCAAAAATATGCTCTGGGGTGTGGAAGTAGCGCCAGGGGCCTGTCATGGCTTGGATGATCAGTTCTGCGATCTTGTCGAGTTTGGCGATGTCTACTTTGCCTTGGAGCTGTTCTATAGCCCAAGTCAAGCTCTCTAAACACCGTTCTCGATCGCGATCTACATCCATGTGACCCTCCTACTTCCCCTGATTCTGCCAGTGAACACGTACGACTGCTTATAGTTTGTATACCAGGCTTGAGAGAACTGAAAAGTTTGCCTCAATACTGGATTCTCGTTGATTGTACCCACTTCGGAGATTGGTAGTTGTGAGGGCGATCGCTTTCAGCGGAAATTTAGGCTGATCCGCTACAGATTGTAATAATTGACTTGCATCCCGTAGGAGACGACTGATGGCAGAGATGAAATCTGAGAACGCAGGCGATCCGTATGACCTTAACCGCTTTGTACAAGCCCAGGAGCGCGATTACGAACGGGCATTGTCTGAGGTCAAGAATGGTCGGAAGCGATCGCATTGGATGTGGTACATTTTCCCGCAGTTCGATGGGCTAGGGTTCAGTGCAACGTCGAAACGATACGCGATCAAGAGTGTTGCAGAAGCTAAGGCGTACCTGAGTCATCCGATTCTGGGGCCACGACTGATAGCCTGTGCTGAAGCGGCTCTGAGTGTAGAGGGGCGATCGGCACACGAGATTTTTGGTTCGCCTGATGACATGAAGCTTAAATCTTGCGCGACGTTGTTTGCCTACGTGTCACCTGAAGGGTCAGTTTTTAAGCAAGTACTCAACAAGTTTTTTCAGGGCGATTGTGACCAAAAAACACTCGATCTGCTGGCACGTTCTCCACAAGTTGATTGAAGAGAAATCTGATGCTCATTTAATAGTGGAAGCGATCGCTGGCTGTGGCAGGTATCCCTACAAAAAATTTGAGGGAAATCACCTGAAAAATCTTTATGAGTTTTTTACGCTAAAAACATTAAATTCCGTGTTTATCAGGGCATCTTAGAGAGGAACTGTTTAGCCCCAACAGAATAATAGGTATTTCAAAAGTGATGAGTCATTATTGCAGCGCTTGCTGTGCTCTTTTCGTATGTGATGGAGTTGCCGAATGACCAGTACAACAACTAGTACGAAAAGTTATAACAGCGTTGTCAAAACCTGGTTACAAATTCCACCAAACTTTGCTGAGGGAAATCTTGAAGCTCTGTTAATGACAGTGATGTGGCAAGCGTTAGGGTTGACTGTTAACCAAGTTAAAAAGAACCCTAGTATAGGCGGTGGTTGCATCCCAGATTGGTTAATTTATCAAGATCCTTCTCAACCACCTGTACTAGTTATTGAAGATAAAAAGCGCGACCCAGACTTAGCCAATGCTTCAGACTCAGACTTTGTGGAATTGTGCAAGAAGGATAAGCTTTACAAGGATGCTGTCGGCTATCCAGTGGCTCATGGTAATAATGGCATCAAACAATATTTAGATAAGGACAAAGTATCACCTAAGTGTTTAGCCTCGTATGGCCTAGTTTTCAATGGTGATTTCTTTCAGCTCTGGCGGCGAGTTGATGGGTTAGTTTTTCCACTCACTCCCATTCAAAGAGTCACGAAGAAAAGTTTGCCACTCCTCATGCAGCAGTTAGATTACTGCCTAAAACATCCTCAGCCTGCATTAGTTTCTGCGATTTGGAATCAGAAAGGTGGTGTTGCCAAAACCACAAATATCATCAATAGACCTCCTGCATGAATCGAAAAACATGTGACAGTTAGTGACCGCAGAGAGGAAAAGCGGGCTAAATTTTGGGTGGGCACGCATTCCAGCAGCAGCTATGCAATACCAGGAGCTAGAGCATCTATCGAATCCGGAGTTCAAGCGCTTGTGTGGCGTGAGTCGTAGTACTTTTCGGGAAATGGTTGAAGTGCTACGCCCCCCTCTAGATCGCCGAGGACGGCGAGGGGGCCAAACAAAGCTGAGCGTTGAAGACCAGCTATTAGTCACTTTGGCTTACTGGCGAGAGTATCGTAGCCAATTCCACATTGGGGTGAGTTGGGGACTGCACGAAACTACGGTCGGCCGAATTGTAAAAAAAGTGGAAGACGTG